>CAZQLG010000276.1:0-4529 GCA_964594105.1 uncultured Desulfococcus sp.
GATGTCAGAATCAGGCAGGACATGGACGGCGCCAGTTTATTATGAATATTTTTTCCATCCCGCTGGTTCTCAATAAAATATAAAGGGGTTTTTAGTTTGCCGATATCATGGTAATATCCGCAGACTTTTGCCAGCAACGGATTGGCACCGATTTCAGAAGCTGCGGCCTCCACCAGGGATCCGACAATAACCGAATGATGATAGGTCCCGGGTGCTTCGAGCATCAGTCGGCGGAGAAGGGGCTGGTCCAGGTTGGCAAGCTCATGAAGGGTGCTGTCGGTTGTATAACCGAATGTCAGTTCCATTAATGGCGTCAGACCGGCGGTGATGATTCCGGCAATGATGCCACCGGAAAAAGCAAACACCCAGTCCCATAGTAGCTTGAATCCTGAAAAATCGATCATGTAAATATCAACAATGGTTGCCAGCAGCACATTTAAAAGACCGATTTTCACACCGGCCTGAATAAACCCTTTGTGCTCTTTGCAGTTTTGAACCCAGTAGGCGCCCATGATCCCGTTGAGCAGGAAGAAGAGGCACATCTCATAGCTGTTTTCAAAAATAATCGCCGAGATTAATGATAAAACAATGGCAAACGGAAAGGCGATATTGAATCCCAGAAACTGGCATATGGTCATGGGACCGGCAGCCAGCGGAATGCTGTAAAAAACAGATGCCGGGGATATGCTGACAGGTGCTCCGGGTGTCAGTGACTGAGCAAGGGAAGCGAAAAACTGTAAAATGAGCAGAAAAAGAATAACAACACTGCCGATAAAAAAAAGATTTTTATTTTGATAATGCAGAATTTTACGCTGATATTTCAAGTGAATCAGATAGGTGATGGTCAGCAGAGCAAAAATAATCAGCGCGGTGCCGATGCCTTTCTCCAGCGCCTGTTTTTTCCCGGTCTGTTCTCGTAAGGCATGAAGTTTCAACAAGTGGAGCGGCGTGACCCGTTCCCCTTCCCGGAGGATCATTTCACCCCTTTGAATTTTATAAAGAGTTGAATTAATAAGAGATTCAGCGTCTATTTTTCTTTTTTCAGTTTCGCTCCGGTTGAGGGTGATATTGGGCTGTATGAGCCGCTGGGTAAAATCGACGATCAGGTTCACAACCGTATAATCAATGTCTTTTAAAATCGGTTCGCCGATAATTCGCACCATGGTTTTAGCCTGGTCAAGTCCATAAAAGTGTTTTAAATTATGGACCACCATTTCAGCGTCGCTGCCGATGGTTTTTAATACAATCCCTTTGTTATTTTCCCTAAGCAGGAGATCTTTATTGGTGACGACACCGTTTTTCAAAATTTTCGATAAGATATTGGTGATGAGCGCTGAAATGTTCTCGGAAAATTTTTCGTTTACCAGAATTTTATATGCGCCGTTATTGACCGGGAGCCCGATGGTTTTTTCAAATTCCGGTTTTACATCCAAAATTTTATTATGAATTTTATCCGGTTTTTGTTCGTTTGTAGATTCATCGGCCGGCCGTGCGGGTTTAAAGATAGATCTGGGCTGGTCAAATGCTTTATTAATTTCTCGTACCAGGGTGTCTGATAAAGATTTATCGTAATCATAAACAGTCAAAATACTGCTACGGGCTATTTCCCGTTGCTGCCGCGTTGCATTTTTATCTTCAACAAAGAAATCCGTTGCTGCCTTGATATTTTTATCGGCAATCTCGCCTATTTTGTATGGTGTATGCCGCACTACGAGAGTGGGAGATAAAATCAGTGTTGAGAGGAGCGTAACCGTCAGGAGTATTCCGGATAAAATCCAGAAATTAGAAGAAAACCTTTTTTTTAGCGAGATGTCGCTGGGTTTTGTATTCATAAGGGGTATTGTTTAATTATATGAAATCCAATGGTGATGGCTTCGTAAAAAGTCCAAATTTTTTGTTACGCTGCATCCCTCGCTTCTTCATAGTACGCTAAGTACGAATCATCCCTCAGGATTTGCGCGCCTCAAATTTGGAATTTTTTTCTTTGCCATCGGAATCCGATTTTTTATGAGTGTATCAATTGTTAATTTAATAAAAAATATCAGTTCTAAGGGGTTAAAGCAATATGGATTATTGTTAAGCAGAATCAGGTAACCGGTTGACGGTTTTTTTGTTTTCAAGCAATTCATATGCATTAATAATTTTTTGGACCAGTTTGTGTCGGACCACATCGTACTTGGTAAAAAAGACAAATTTTATCCCGTCGATGCCATCAAGCAGTTCCTTTGCTTCGATAAGTCCGGATGGCCGGTTGCTTGGAAGGTCACTCTGGGTTATGTCACCGGTGATGACTGCTTTGGAATTGAAACCGATGCGAGTGAGAAACATTTTCATTTGCTCGGTGGTTGAGTTTTGTGCTTCATCGAGAATGATGAATGAATCGTTTAATGTCCGGCCCCTCATAAATGCGAGGGGAGCCACTTCAATCGCATTTTGCTGCATCAGATTGGACGCCTTTTCGAAACTCATCATGTCGTGAAGGGCATCATAGAGCGGTCTTAAGTAGGGATTGACTTTTTCTGCCAAATCACCGGGCAGGAAACCAAGCGCTTCGCCGGCTTCAACTGCCGGCCGAGTAAGAATAATCCGGCTGACCTGTTTTTTTGCTAATGCCGCAACCGCCATGGCCATGGCCAGGTATGTTTTACCGGTGCCTGCCGGACCGATACCAAATGCAATATCAAAATTTCGGATCGCATCAATATACGCTTTTTGATTGGGGTTTTTGGGCGTGATGGTTGTTTTTTTTGACGTGACATATACGGTGTCTAAAAAAATATTTTTCAGGTTAACACGGCTGTCCCGACTCAGAACATTTGTTGCATATTCAACATCTTTTGCGTAAATTGGATAGCCGCCCTTGATCAGACCGTAAAGCTGGCTGAGAATGTTTTTGGCAAGATCCGACGAGATGGTGTCGCCGTTGATGGAAACAGTATTTCCCCGGGCTGAAATAATGACATCGGTGGCTTCTGCTATGCGTTTGAGATTGCAGTTGTGGGCCCCGAAAAGTTCATTGGCAACATGGATATCTGAAAAAGTCAGTTCCGCGCGGGTATGTTCCTGATAGTTATTCATTAAAAGAATCAATCCATTTTATCATTATACATATATTTTGATGAATTTTGATTTAAGTAATTTACAATGGCTATTGCATAAAAAACAAGAATTTTCTTGACGCAGTTTTGGCGTTTGGGTAACGTAAACTCTTGATACGGTTATAATATTTTACTAATATGGAGCGTTATGAATCCTTTTGACATGGCGATTGTTGTTGTTCTGGGGTATTGTATAATCCGGGGGATTTTCAGAGGGTTAATCAAGGAAGTGTCGTCAATTATCGGTCTGGTGGCCGGTTTTTATGTGGCGTATTCATATCACGGCGCGGTCTCTCCTTTGTTTTCAAAATGGATTACAGAACCGGCATATCTTAAAATCACAAGCTTTATCCTTCTTTTTTGCAGCGTGTTTTTTATTATCGCGTTGATCGGAATTCTGATCCGGTTTGTTATAAAGCTGGTCCTGCTGGGGGTCGTTGACCGGATTTGTGGCGGTGTTTTCGGTGCGTTAAAGGCCACTTTGGTTGTATCCTTTGCGTATATTTTGTTGATTACATTTCTTCCATCCGGTGGTGTTTCCGTGGTCAGTGCATCGAAACTGGCACCGCAGATAAATACGGTTGCCCAGGGGATCATCCGCGTGGTTCCGAAAGATGTCCGGGATTCGTATCATAAAAAATTATCAGAACTCAAAAGCGACTGGAACCGGAAATGATTGCCATTATTGATTATGATGCCGGGAATTTGACCAGCGTGTCGCGGGCGCTTTTTCATATCAATGTTGAAAATGTCATTACAAATGACATCAAATTAATAGACTCGGCGGAACGGATTATTTTTCCGGGGGTCGGGGCTGCCGGCGCAGCTATGCAGAGTTTAATCCGTCTGGGCTTAGATGATGTGATAAGGCGAGCGGTTGGCAGCGGAAAGCCGGTATTGGGCATATGCCTGGGCACGCAGATTATTTTACAAAAGAGCCAGGAAAATCAGGCCACATGTTTAGGAATTATTGACGGATCGGTGCGGGCTTTTTCTGAAATATTTCAATCAAAGAAGATTAAAGGGTTGAAAATTCCGCATATGGGATGGAATCAAATCGCCTTGAAAATCGACCATCCGGTATTTTCCGGCCTGAAAGAAAATGATGAATTTTATTTTGTACACGGGTATTACCCTTTGCCGGATAATTCCGGTCAGGTGATTGCTACCACGGATTATGGCATTGCGTTTCCGTCCGTCATCGGTATGAACAATCTTGTCGCCACCCAGTTTCATCCTGAAAAAAGCGGAAATCCCGGGTTGACCATATTAAAAAATTTCAGCAAATGGGCGCCATGTTAAGTAAACGAATTATACCTTGCTTAGATGTCCGTGAAGGGTGGACTACGAAAGGCATTAAATTTAAAAAGAATGTGGATATCGGTGATCCGGTTGAAATGGCATTAATGTATTATGAGGCCGGGGCGGATG
>CAZQLG010000277.1:0-2668 GCA_964594105.1 uncultured Desulfococcus sp.
TATGCCGGACCACCTTAATGGCATCAAAACCATTTTTTTCATCAAGAACATAATACCCCCGGACAGAGAGCTGCTTTTTCATTGCTTCCCTGAAATGGTCTTCATCATCCACCAACAAAATTCTCGGTAACCTTTTGGGTTTTTTGAACCCATTTTCATCGGTCATTGTAGCTATACCTCCTTGAAATTTATTGGCAGGGATACAATAAAGGAACTGCCGGCATCCGGCATGCTCTGCACATCAATGTCCCCTCCCATTGATTCAACAATACTCAAACTGATTCCCAACCCCAGTCCGGTCCCTTTTCCCACTTCCTTTGTGGTAAAAAACGGCAAAAAAATTTTCCCCATTTGCTCATGGGCAATCCCTTTGCCGGTATCAGACACGACCACCTGGATATTTTCATCTTTAATCCGGGTACTCAGAGTCACTTTCCCTGAGCCTTCGATGGCATCCCCGGCATTATTGACAAGATTTTGAAACACCTGATAAATCTGATCCGGATCCAGCAAAATTTTCGGAAGATGCGAATCATAATCCTTTACCAACTCAATATTTGCCACCTGGAATTCTTTTTCAATTAATCCGTCCACCACATCATCTAAAATTTGATTCACGTTACACTTTTCAAGACGTGGTTCACTTTTTCTGGCAGACTTCAAGAGTTTCCGGGTAATGTCCTTTGCCCGGTTGACCGCTTCATCGACAATATCCAGTTCGTTGACAATATTGTCCGGGGTTTCCGGTTTCATATGCGCATCACCGCCGACCTCCGGATCAAACATGTCACGAATCACACCGCATTGCGAAGAAATGATGGCCAGGGGATTATTGATTTCATGGGCGATGCCGGCGGCCAGTTCCCCCACAGATACAAGTTTTGCAGCATGAAAAAGCTGCGTTTTCAATTCTTTTCTGGCTTCTTCATTGGCTTCCGCACGATTGATCAATCGATTCGTGCTGAACAAAATGACTGAAAAAATCGCAACAACCACCAGGATTGTGGCAACAATAATAATCTGCCGGGCTTTATACATATCCGCATAAGCAATATTTAACGGCTGACGGATTGAAAGGACCCAGGGCACCTCCCGGAGCCATACACACGCAACCAATTCCGTATTGCCGTCATTTTGTCTTTCCATTACGCCGGAATCACGCAGGGCTGAAGGGATACAATCACTCTGTTCCAAAGGCGCGCCACGATTCGGATCAACCACCTGATACTCCCCTTTTTCATTGGTTAACGCCGCATCCACCCCTCTTCCTCGGCCAATGGCGCGCAGAAAAAGATAAAACTTATCCGGGTCCACCGTTGCCCGCATCACATAAATTTCATTGTCTACCCGCTGTTTAACCGCGATGGTAAAATGCGGCTTATTACGAAATCCCATATAAATATCACTCACATAATAATTTCCCGCCTGTTTCATCAGTGCCGTAAACCATAATTCTTGACTGTAATCCTGCCCCTGCAGGTACGAAAAGGGTCCGGCATATCCGGTCTGCTTTCCGGTTTTATCCAGAAAACCGACGTCAATAAAGGCACTGCTGGTTTCGACTAAATTCTGAAAAAAGGCATTCATCTGCTGCTGGGATGGCTTTAAATTAAACGCACTGCTATGGAATAAATTAAAAATATTAACGACCCGTTCCTGCAAAAACAGATCAATGGTATTTGTCAGGCTTTCGGCCAATGAAATCAGTTGGAGTTTGCTGCTGTTTTTTAATGTCATGTTGAACTGGACATGAAAATAGACGGACAAAATCACCAGTGGCACAAGAAAAGCGATGCTCAATAAAACCAGCAGCCTTTTTTTTAACCGCTGAAAATATTTTTTTGTTCCATCGCCATTTGATCCCGGGATGCCTGTACCGGCAAGGGAAAATGCGTCTCCGCTTTTTATTGTGTGAGCCTGTTTCATTCAAACCTCTCCGAATTTTCAAAAACAGTTGCAACCGGGCGATGCCTTTGTTCCACCGCAACATCCGCACATTGATTATCTTTTAAGGATCGCTGAAATACTGTTCAGCAGATCCTGCGGGTTCTCGTTTTTTTCTATAAAATCATCTGCATTTTGCACTGCCGGATGGAATTCATATTCCGTCAAATGAGTAAAAACAATCAGGGGAATGGGCGGGACGAGATTTTGAATCCTCTCCAGCACACTGATCCCGATACTGACCGGCCAATCGAGTCCGGTAACCAGAAGATCCGGAGGGCGCTCGCCTTTCAACTGCTCAAATATTTCAAGACTGCTGCCGGCCTCAACTGTCTGATGTCCTTCCGCAGATAATTCCCGGCTCAAAAATGACCGGACAAACGGATTGGGGTCTGCAATCAAAATCACAAATGATGTAACCATTTTCTCTTCTCCCTAAGGAAATCCAAAACTATCCATACATGAGCAAACACTGTGCCAACTCAAATCATATTCAGAATAACTAACTGGAATAGAATAAAATAATTTTATATTTGATAGAAGACACCCTTTAATGCGGATTTTGGAATGCCAATTTTTTTTACAGGATGTAAAAAAAAAATGATCGGTAGTTAGAATTGGTTGGTTAATGGAATGAACTTCTCTTGGTTCGAAATTACGGTTTTGAAATGGATTTATCGGGGGAATGGATTTATCGGGGGATTAACATCAAAGGTGGATTACG
>CAZQLG010000277.1:2768-4511 GCA_964594105.1 uncultured Desulfococcus sp.
GGTGGATTACGCTTCGCTAATCCACCCTACAAAAATGGAGTTGAGGTCCCACCGTAGGGTGGATTAGCGAAGCGTAATCCACCTTTTATCCACAGATATTGCCTTCGATAAAATTTTACAACCCGGTTCCACCTGATTTCTTAACCGATGTTTCAAAAACCAGGTGGTACTTTTCAATTTTGGATTGAAGCGTGGGACGGGACAAACCCAGCAATTTTGCCGCCCGGCTCCGGTTGCCGTCGGCCAGGCTGAGTGCTTCACCAATAACAACGCTGCCAAAGCGATCCATCAGGTTATGAAAATAACCCTGCACGTCTTCGGTTTCAAGGATCTCCCGAACCCATTGCCGGGCTACTTTTTCAATCGATACATCGGACGGGACGGCTTTTTCCCCTTCCGTGCCGGCGATGGCATTGGACACGTCTGCCGGCCGGATGGGATACCCGCTGCTGAAAATAAGGGCTTTTTTAACTGAATTGCCAAGCTCACGGACATTTCCCGGCCATGCGTATTTATTCACCAGTTCTTTTGCATCATCCGTTATTCCGGGATTTTCGATGTTCATTTCCTTTGAAAACAATGATAAAAAATATTCACACAATAATGAAATGTCTCCCCTGCGATGCCTTAACAGAGGCAGGTTCACAGTGACGACGTTTAACCGGTAATACAGGTCTTCCCGAAACCGTTCTTCTTCAATGGACCTTTCAAGATTCCTGTTGGTTGCAGCGATAATTCGGACATCCACCGAAATGGGACGCCCCCCTCCCAGCCTTTCAATGCTTCGTTCCTGGATCAATCGCAAAATCTTGGCCTGGATCGTCATGGGCATATCGCCGATTTCATCCAAAAAAATAGTGCCGCCGTTGGCCTGTTCAATTTTACCCACCCGGCGATTTGAAGCGCCGGTAAATGCACCTTTTTCATAACCGAACAATTCGCTTTCAAGCAATGTTTCAGGAATCGCCACACAATTGATCACCAGAAATGATTTATCCGCCCGCTTACTGTGCTGATAGATGGCCCTTGCAACCAGTTCCTTGCCGGTTCCCGATTCTCCCCGAATCAGGACGGTGGCATTTGTCGGCGCAACTCGGCCGATGGATTTATAAACTTCCTGCATCACATCACTCTTGCCGACAAGCACATCCGGCTTCACTTTGTCAGGTCCGACATTCATCTCCACCCGCGACCGCATCAACCGTCCGGCTTCAAGGGCGGCTTCGATCAATTTTAAAACCGCCGGGATATCAAAGGGTTTTAAAATATAATCAAATGCGCCCAGTTTCGTTGCTTCAATGGCGGTATCCGTGGTTCCAAAAGCTGTCATAATAATGACCGGCAGCGTGGAATCAATCTTCCGAATTTCTCCAAATGCTTCAAGCCCGTTCATTCCCGGAAGCCGGACATCCATAATCACCAGGTCGGGCACACGTTGCTTTACAGCATCAATGCCGGCCTCTCCGGTGGGCGCTGTTTGAATATCATATCCTTCTTCTTTCAGCAGTTTGGCAAAGCTGATACGTAACTGATCATCATCATCCACAATTAAAATCTGACTCATTTTCAGACCTCCTCGCAAACGGGGAATGACAAGCTAAATGTTGTTCCCTGACCTTCCTTTGAAAACAGTTCCAATATTCCGCCATGTTCTTCTACAATTCGGACCGCGATAAACAACCCCAAACCCGTGCCAGTCGTTTTTGTGGTCTCAAACGGTTCCAACACCCTTTTCCGGACTTC
>CAZQLG010000278.1:0-4509 GCA_964594105.1 uncultured Desulfococcus sp.
TCCAAAAGAAATCCCCATTTCTCAATAAAAAAGGCCGCTCGAAAGAGCGGCCTTTTTTTTATTTATTTTAATTTTTCGAAAGAAAAATTATTCACACAATTCAAACAATGCTGCAGCACCCATGCCGCCGCCGATACACATGGACTCAACGCCGTATTTAGCGCCGCGTTCCTGCATTTGTGTCATCATCTGGGCACACAGTTTTGAACCCGTACATCCCAGGGGATGGCCCAAAGCAATGGCACCGCCGTTGACATTGATGATGCGTTTGTCACTGGTGGATTCCCACAGTTCTCTTTTTTCATAGAAACCCAACTGCTGCATGGCGTAAATACACTGGGATGCAAACGCTTCATTGAGCTCCCAAAGATGGATATCTTCTACTTTCATGTCCATCATTTTCAGCAGTTTGGGAACGGCATAAGCAGGACCAACACCCATTTCATCCGCCCTTACACCAGCGACCGTATAACCAATCATTTTTGCAATCGGTTTAAGACCAAATTTTTTCACGGCCTCTTCGCTCATGACAAGGCTGACGGCCGCGCCGTCAGTGGTCTGGGATGAATTACCGGCAGTTACGGAACCGTTGGCGGCAAACACCGCCCGAAGTTTTGCCAGGCCTTCGACAGTCGTTGTTTCACGAATCCCATCATCAAAGTCCTGGAAAAAGGTTTCTTTACCCCAGATGCCGTCTTTTTCAACAAATTTAGCCGCTTCGGTGGGCACGATTTCTTTATACAATTTATTGGCTTTTGCGTTAGACGCTTTCATCTGTGAATGAAAGGCAAACTCATCCTGCATTTCACGGGAAATGTTATACCGATTGGCAACATTTTCAGCCGTGATGCCCATGGAAATATAAACATCCGGATTCTTTTTTGACCATTCCGGATGAGGGCGCGGCATATTGCCGCCCATGGGAACGATGGACATGGATTCCACTCCGCCGCCAATAGCAACATCACACCATCCCGCTTTAATCCGCATTATCTGGAGTGCGATTCCTTCCAGACCGGAAGAACAGAACCGGTTGACTGTCGCGCCGCAGGTGCTATCCGGGAACTCCGCCATCTGTGCTGCCACACGGCCGATATTCAATCCCTGTTCGGCTTCCGGAAAAGCGCATCCAATCATTAAATCTTCAACATCTTTCTTTTCAACACCCGGGGCTCTGTCGAGTACCGCGTTCAATGCCTGAACCAACAGATCTTCCGGCCGTGTCTGAGCTAATGCGCCTTTTCCTCTCCGGCAGCCGGGCGTTCTGACTGAACTTACAATATATGCTTCTTTCATAGATATTTCCTCCTGGAATTTTCTATTACAGTATTAATTAAAGAAATAAGGGCTTGCCTGTCTTCATAATATTTTCAGCCATTTTTTGGGTATTTTCGGTGCGCCAAAGTTCCACAAAGGCTTCTCTTTCAAGTTTCATCAATTGTTTTTCAGAAACGAGCGTTCCCTGAGGCACATCGCCGCCAGCCATACAGATTGCCGCTTTTTTGGCAATAAATTCCATATGCGGGGTAATATAGCCACCGGATTTCATATTATTCATTTCCGCCCAGATCATGCCCTGTGCTTCACGCCCGAATACCGCTCTCTTTGTCTTTCTTGGCGGTGTATATCCATCATCCACCATCTTTAAGACTTCTTTTTTCGCTTCGCCGATCAGATTGTCTTTATTGGCAACAATCCGGTCTGTGGGTCTAAGGAAGCCGTTCTTGCGAGCATCTGCTGCTGATGAAGAAACTTTTGCCTGAGCAACGCACATGAAGGCCTGGATAAAGAAACCCGCCAGGTCCGTAATTTTTCCTGCGCCCGGTTTGGAATCAATATAGTTTCTCCACAGATGAATCATACCACAACCGCCGGGAATAAGCCCTGCGCCGATTTCAACCAGCCCCATGAAAAGGTCCGTATGCGCAACGATTCTGTCGGCTGACAGACAGGTTTCACATCCACCGCCCAATGCCAGACCATACGGTGCTGCCACAACTGGGAACGGTGAATACTTGGTACCCATGATGCCTTCATGAGCACCTTTAATAAACGTATCAATTTCATTAAACTTACCGGCTCTTGCCAGACCCAGCATATAGGCCAGATCGCCGCCCGCGGAAAATGCGCCAGGCATGCCGCCGGCCTGATTACCAATGACCAGTCCCACACCGTTTTCAAGAACATACTCACCGGCTTCTTTCATGAAATCAAGCATTTCACCATTGAGTGCGTTCATCTTGGAATGGAATTCAATGTTGAATACGCCGTCACCCAGATCAATCAATGAGCAGGAAGGTACGGTTTTAACCACTTTGCCATTGGCACGAAGGTCTGCCAGAACAATGGCTTTTTCGCTGGTCTGCATGGGTTTGTAGCTGTTGGATGCAAAATCAAAAAACATCCGTTTGGTTCCTTCCAGTTTATAAAAAGACGTCGCACCGGATGCGAGCATTTTCTTCACATTTTCCGGAACCGCCATGCCGTCGGCTTCCATCTTGGCAACTGATTTTTCAACACCAATGGCATCCCATTGTTCAAACGGACCCATTTCAAAATTATAGCCCCATTTCATGGCATTGTCGATTTCAACGATCGTCTCTGAAATCTCGGGAATCCGGTTGGCAGAATAAATACAAGCGGCAGCAGATACTTTCCATGCGAATTTAGCACCTTTATCATCGCCGTAAACAATCGTCTGCAATTTTTCAGCGGTTGTTTCACATTTCTTGGCGGCATCCAGGCAGGGAAAAGTCGGTCTGTCAAGATCAACATACTCACCGGTCGTCGGATCAATGACCTTACGGAGGACTTTCCATTCCGGAGTCAAATCTTTTTTGTAGAAACCGCCCTTGGTTTTGTTGCCCAGTTGTTTGTTCTCGACCATTTTTTTGACGAAATCCGGAACAATAAATGTATCCCGTTCTTCATCCTCCACACACATGTCATATGTATTAGAGGAAACATGTGTCATTGTGTCCAAGCCAACGAGGTCGGATGTTTTGAAAATAGCTGTTTTGGGGCGTCCCATGGGCGCGCCGAAAATAGCGTCGACTTCGGGAATGCTCAGGCCGTCTTCCAGCATAATCTGCATGGCTTTACCGATACCGTGAATACCAATACGGTTACCCACGAAGTTAGGGGTATCTTTGGCCCATACAATGCCTTTACCCAACATTTTTCCACCAAAATCCGCTACGAAATCAAGCACTTCTGGAAGGGTTTCTTCTCCCTTGATAATCTCCAGCAAATGCATGTAACGAACCGGATTGAAAAAATGCGTCCCCATAAAATGCTGACACATTTCCTGATTCAAATCAGCCGACATATCTTTTAACGGAATTCCGGATGTGTTGGAGCTAATGATGGAACCCGGTTTTCGAATGCCTTCAATGCGTTTAAACAGCTGTTGTTTAATTTTCAAATTTTCAACAACCACCTCAATAATCCAGTCACATTCGGCCAGTTTGTCAAAATCATCATCCAGATTTCCAATGGAAATCATCGGCGCATCATTTTTCTTGTCATAAAACAACGGCGGTTTCGACTTTAATGCTGCGTTAAAACCAGTCGAAACCATTCTGTTTCTGGCTTTAGGATCTTTTTTTTCGTCATCGGTTAAATCAAATGGAACGATGTCCAAAAGCAAGACTTCCACACCAGCACCGGCAAGAATGGCCGCAATACCGCCGCCCATAATACCTGAACCGATAACGGCCACCTTTCTAATTCTTCTTTGCATAGTTTCCTCCTGAAATATATATTAAGTTAAGCAAGAAATGCACAAACCCCTCAAAAACAAATTTTTTGAACAAAATTAATTAAATACCAAAGAGTCCTTTGGGGTGTCAAGAAAAATATATCCACCGGCTATTTATAATTTTATTAAAAAATCAAGTAGTTACTCTGATAGTTAATTTTACCCACCGCAAGATTTTTATGGATGCCGGTTTCATTGATTGACGGCCATAACTCTATTTAAGGGCATATGCCAATATTTTATCGTAATTTATTAACCTGTATTTTCAACAAATTCTAAGTTCAACTTCCGCACCTGCACTGCAGACACCTTAAATTCCGGAATTTTGGCCAGAGGGTCCACCGCTGTGGAATCCGTCAGCACATTGGGCGGATTTTCACCAAAATGAATGGGCAAGAACAACGTGCCGGGCGGCACCGCCCGGGTAATCCGGGCCGGTACTTCCATCTCACCCCTTCGGGACGAAAGAACAAGGATATCATTTTCACAAATATCCAAGCCTTCAGCATCCTTTGGATTAATTTCCACGTAACCGGTGGTCTGTTCCACATCCAGATGACGGGATACGCGTGTCATGGTGCCGGTATGAAAATGGGCAAACATGCGACCCGTGGTCAGGAAAAACGGATAATCCGCATCCGGCAGTTCGGCAGGGTCTTTATATTCAATGCCGTGGAATTTCCCCTTGCCACGGGCAAACCCGTCTTTGTGAAGATACGGGGTCCCCGGATGGTTCTGGTCCGGGCAGG
>CAZQLG010000279.1:0-4497 GCA_964594105.1 uncultured Desulfococcus sp.
GTGTTTGCCCCAAAATGAATGGCATCGACGGGAACCCGTTCGTCTGCCGCATGAATGGTGGAAAAAAAGTCAAACTCAGGCGATAGGTTCATGGGGCTAAAGCCGTAGGTCTGAATCTTTAAACGTGAAAAAAACCTTCCGTCGGTTGCCCCGGGAAGGAGCATCGGTATGGGAATGCCTTTTGGGTCGGCTTCACGCAGGATATCGGCCAGCAGGGTGAACATTCCCATGTCCGGTTTGGAAGGGCAGGGATCATAACTGATGATGTCAATGGCGATATCCGTGTCGATATCCGTTCCGGTGGTCTGTCGGATTTCCGCAATTAAATCATCCGGGGTGAAGCCCGGCAAAAGTCTGCCGTCGAGTTGAAGAGAGATTTCCGATGGGATTACATTGATTTTACTGCCGCCATGGATCACGGTCGGGTTGACCGTGTTAAACAGCATGGGTTTAAATTTATCTCCTTTAGGGCCCAGCAGTTTTAAAATATTTTTAGTCATCATAGGATTGAGCAGCTGCCGCAGGATTAATCCCGCAGGCATCGGCATGGCGGCGGCAATGGCCTGAATCATTTGCCGGGGAATGGGTGTGATGTGCGGGGCGAGGCTTGATGCGCTGATTTTATTAATGAATTTTCCAATTTTGGCCATGGCACTGTTTTTTAACGGAATCGATCCATGCCCGCCCGGGCCTTTGATTTTTGCCTCTATCCAGCAGATCTGTTTTTCCGATACCTGGATGGGATAAAATTTTTGCTGGCCAACGGTCATGGCGCATGCGCCGAATTCGCCAATCGCATAATGAATGCCGGAAAATTGTTCCGGGTAATTTTCAACCAGAAACCGGGCGCCGAAATTGCCGCCGGATTCTTCGTCACTGAGAACCGCTAAAACAATATCCCCGGCAGGTTTTAAGTTTTCCGCCTTTGCCCGTATCAGTGCGGCTGTCATCATGGCAAGCATTCCCTTCATGTCCAGGGCGCCCCGACCCCAGACAAATCCGTCTGTTATTTTTCCTTCAAACGGTGGATGACGCCATATTTGATTTTCCGTGGTGACCACATCCGCATGTCCGTACATGAGCAGCGGTGGCGCGGTATTGTTTCCTTTGAACCTGGCAATTAAATTGGGACGGCCGGGATCTTTAGCGATTAAAACCGATTCAATCCCGTTTTGTTTTAACAGGTTCGCAATATAGTCAATGCATCCCTTCTCATTGCCCGGCGGGTTGGTGGTGTTAAAGCGAATGAGCTTTTGCAGAATTTTTTCAGGATGACGATAGTCGGCGACGGTCTCAGTGGAAGACATAAAACGTTCTCCAGTTGTTTTGTGTGGGGCCTGATTCGTTAAAAATGATGCCATCAACCATGGCTGGTTGGAAATTGTCCGGCAATATTTGATTATATTATCTTAATATTGTTTGCTGATCAAGGTAGTTGTTGATTTTGTGAATTTGTTCGGATATTATATTTATAGATCCTATTGATTTCATTTGTTCCGGTAAATTCATTTATTTTCTTTTCTGATTGTCTGTCAAAGCACTTCTTTTGCCAATTGGTTTCCATCGGTTAATTGTTTGTGGGCATCGTTTAAATATGGTGATTACAATGAAGATCGCTTGATTCAGTTTTGGACGCCCATCGAACGCATTGATAATGACATGAAAGAATAGATACGGTATTTTCTTAAACAATGGTGATGTGTCACCCTGAAATGGTTTTTATGAAATTATCTTGAAAAAGACCAAAGGTGTATTGGGATGAACCTTAAATGTATATTTATTCGCTTCCGGGATACGAGGTAATTGTGTTCCCGGAAGCTTTCGAGGCTTGTTTAATTAATTTAATTCCTTCAATGTTTAATCTAAGGAGGCATCATGAAAAGACAGCTTTTGAATTACGAAACCCTGATGAAAGTGACCAAAGCCATTTCGCACTCCAAGGATCCCCAGGAAGTGGTGCTGATGACAGTGGAAAGCATCAAGACAGCACTGGATGTCAAGGGGTGCACCGTATTCTTGGTTAATAAAAGTACCAACGAGCTGGAAGTGGCGGCTTCATTCGGATTGAGTGAAGAATATATTAACAAGGGGCCTTTGAGCGCGTTAAAATCAATTACCCAGTCTTTGCAGGAAGGTCCGATTGCCATCTACGATGTGAGGGATGACCCCAGGCTTCAATATCCGGACGAAGCCGTAAAAGAGGGCATCTCATCCATGCTTTCGGTTCCCATCGTGGCAGGCGGTAATACCATCGGTGCCTTAAGAGTGTATACGGCAGAACCCTGGGAATTTACCTTAGATGATGTGAATTTTGTCCAGGCAATGGCATATATGACCGGCATGGCAATGGATATGGCCAGGTATTATAAAGGGATGAAGGACAGCATCGAAATACTGAAAACCATGCGTGATCCGAAGTCATATAAATCCAAAAGAAGAACACCCTATGAAGGCGTTCCGGTCAGTGTTCTGCCTGGTAAAGATAGCCGGGTGCATTAAACTTAACAGTCTCGTAAAAAGTCGGATTTTGATGGCAAAGAAAAAAGTTTCAAATTCGAGGCGCGCAAATCCTGAGTGATGATTCGTACTTAGCGTACTATGAAGAAGCGAAGGATGCAGCGCAACAAAGAATTTGGACTTTTTACGAAGCCATCAAACTTAGATTCTTTTTAGAACCCCTTGTGATTGTTCCTTGACACTCAGCGTCGAACAGTTTATTTTTACCAAAGAATATGGTATCTTATTCTTTAGTAATTCATATGGAAAATTATTCAGGGGGTTAATTGAAGGAGGGTGAGCATGACCGGACGAAAAAAAATAATCATTTTTTTACTGGCCGTATCTTTGATGGTAATTCCGTTCGGATCTTCTGCGGTTGCTAAATCATTAGAATATCCTGTTGACAATTGTGCGGAGATCATGGCAGCTGATTGTGCCCTGGTGCGACCATTGCAATTCATATCTTTAGTGACGGGCACCGCTTTTTTTATTGTTTCACTGCCTTTTTCCGCGCTGGGCGACAATGTCGGCGAAGCCTATCAAAAGATGATGGTAAAACCTGCTAAAATGACATTCATCCGGCCGTTAGGCGTTTTTTAATATTTATTGCCAGTTAATTGTTTAACTGCGGAATGTATTGGTTTTCAGTTTATCCAGCCGGGTTTTAGAAATAATAAAATGCCCGGGCAAGTCAAAACGTGACTTGCCCGGGCATTTTTATGCCTTATTATTTATAGTCATGGGTGCCCATTATGACTTTGATGCCGGTTTTTTCTTCAATATTTTTTGCCAGTTCTTCAGGGGTAAAATATGGGCAGCCCGGTTTTGCATTGACTATGCATGAGCTTAAATAGACGGCATCCGGTTTTACCTCTAATGCTTTTATGGCCATGCCCAAATTCGCCACTGTCGGCCGGCCCGGACAGGTACATTTTACAAAAGCCAATACCGAGGATTCTTCGTCAAATGAACCTTCTCCCATGGCGGCCGCTTTCAGGCAACGCCATTCGCCGGGACAGCCATAACCATTATCCATGTAAGCGCCACATGCTATAATTGCAACTTTTTTCATTTTTTCTCCTTTTATTGAGCTCCGTTCAGTTAAATAACTCATTCATAATATTTTGAAATAATTGACAAGTTATTAGCTGATGGTGAGTATATTCTCGTAAAATCAAGTATTAAACTTTCATATGTCAAAATGTCAAGAAATTTCAAATTCATATTTTTTAAAATTTATTTCACATAATATATATTGTCCTTAAGTGAAGGGGCTTTTTATATTGATTTTTGTTGGTTTTTTTATGTAAATCATAATTAAAAAGCTTTTTATTGTGGCGAATCACCACTGTTTGAAAAAATAACTTATCTATTATTTCAAGCTATTATGATTAAGTTGTGTGGAAGATATGTATTGCCGGGAGATGAATATTATGAACATAATAATTCCCGCCTATGGGGAGTTGAACATAAAATATCTGGTGATGGATTATAACGGCACCCTTGCCGTTGATGGAATGCTGGTTGATGGCGTCCGGGAAGCATTGACAAAACTTTCAAAATCTATTTCGTTACATGTGTTAACAGCGGATACATTCGGAAAGGCCAAATCAGGTCTTGACGGTATTAACTGTGTGTTAAGCATCCTTGTTGAAAAAGATCAGCAGGCCGAAAAGCTTGCGTATGTGCAGTCCCTGGGTGTAAAAAATACGGTGAGTATCGGGAATGGTAGAAATGATCAGCGGATGCTGAAATCATCGGCCCTGGGTATTGCTGTGATCCTTGAAGAAGGGGCTTCTGCAGAAACGATGCAGGCAGCAGATATCGTGTGCACGTCCATTGTTTCGGCATTGAACCTGTTGTCAAACCCGCTCAGATTGGTCGCAACATTAAGGTCATAAAAAAGATGAATATTTTTTGGATTATACTGATAGTGATTCTGGTCCTGATTTATATTATCAGTCCAATTGACTGTATTCCAGATATATTTCCGCCACT
>CAZQLG010000280.1:0-4450 GCA_964594105.1 uncultured Desulfococcus sp.
TAGTGTTCACTAATATTAATTAATATCCATGAAAAACATAACCCCTCAGCCAGCCCCATCCCGGGTTTGAGTTACTCTTCATTAACGGTTATGAGTAAATCATGGGGAATCGGTAACTATCATCTTTCTTTTTTCAATAAAACGGCCTCTCCTCCTCCTCTTCGTTTCAAAAAGATAGTTAAACAATCGGATCATCCAGCTGAATAATTGGGATACATTTTATGAATTCCGTTACTTTAAATAGCTTCATATATCTCATTTTTTTTATCTTTTTTACAAAGGGCATCATTTGTCAGACAACTGAACAACCTTTGTTATGCTTGTCCTCAGGATCTGTTTTAAATCAATTTAGTTCACCGCTGCAGTCAACGCCGGATATCACAAGCATAGCATATGTACATCCATTGAACATAGAGGGTAATTGTAAGTGTAAATCTATAAGGAGGCTCTTTCATGGAAGATTTGATTAGCAAGCAAGATATTGAAAAAATAACAAATATAGGTCGGTCACAGTTTAAGGCTTTCAGAAGACGTGGACTTATCGACGGCCATGTAAAAAAAACAGCTGTTGTGAAACGTGATGATGAAAAATCTCAAAAAAAAGGGAGAGATTACTTTTCGCCGGCCGGTTTTCAGTACTTTTATCCTCGCAATGTTTTAACGCAGATTTCATGGATACTTGACCAGCAGAAAAAAGGGAAAAATCTTGAGGAAGTTCACAAGGCATTTATTCGAAAAAAAATCAAAGAAGAAGAAGATCTGAAAACCCGGGCGAATGAATATGAAAGAATAATAACGATCCCAAACGACCTTGAAGGGAAAAATAGTTTTAAGAAAAAACTGATTGGAAATGCGGTTATGGATTTAACCCAGCTCATTAAGCAGGATAATGTTGATCGCGATATCAGAACACTGGTGTTTGTTGTTGAACCGGTTGAACGTCAGGTTGAACATCAGGTTGAACATTTGGGTGACCATCACTCAAATCCGGGATTTAACAAATCAGTGCGTGTAAAACTGGATGCTGATAACTCAATTTTTTAGAAAAAAAAACAAATATCATGATCAGTAAACTTCAATTAACGCTTTGTTTTCTAGTAATGTTGTATTTAGTGTCCAGCCTTGTATGTGACATAAGAAGCTATCAAAAGCTTCAGTCTGAAGCAATGTCTGAAATACAGCGGCAGGATGAAATGAAAAGCATTATTCAATCACGTCTCAGCGCGCTTCTCAGGTTAATGGAAAACGAAAACATCTGTTCAAATAATAAAGAACGGTTAACAAAGTTAAAGTATAACTTAAATATATAAACATAAACCACTAATAATTAAATAAATTAATGTTATGAAACTCAATAAATTTAATAATCCGTTTGGCCGGGGTCTTTCAAGTCGCGAAGTTTTCAGATGGCATGTGGATTTTTGTTTTTATGTTGCCGTTGGTGTTTGTGCTATTGTGTTGTTGAAAACCGGTGTTCTCCAGCTTACCGATTTATATTTAATGAAGTGTTTAGGAACAAAACAAAGCCTGTTAAAAGAAAAACTGACTTTTCCGGCAAGAGGCGAAATCCTCGATCGAAACGGAATCTTGCTGGCAACCTCCCTCCCCTTTCAAACGCTTGCGATGGATCCATATAAAGTGCGATCCATTTCTGAAAAAAGAAAACTGATTGCTTTTGAAATTCTTAAAACAGTCCCCGCTGTTCCCTCAGAAAAAGTCCTCAGAGAATTATGCATGCGAAAGGCTTCCATCATTCCGGTGAAAAGAGCGATCGATTTTAAAACAGCATCACAGGTTAAACAATTCATTCAAAAAGGACTGTTGCCAGGCATTGAAATTATCACTGAACAAGTTAGAGAATATCCCTGGGGCGATAACACAAGATCAATTCTTGGCGTTGTTCGCGGCAGTAAAGATATTTTGCTGGCATATAAACACACAAATAGGAATACTTCCCGTCGCGCTTTAAAAGCACTTTTTCCCTGGTCTGAATATGCAGATATCAACAGTGCCACGCCTCAAAGAGGAATTGGCGGCATTGAACAGGTATTTGATATTTTTCTGGCCGGGAAACCTGAAAAACAAATTCTTCATCTTGACCGAAACCTGAATCCCATTGAAAAATTTCCCGGAACCCGAACAGATGCCACTCTCCCCTGCTCGGTTGTGTTAACGATCGATATCCATCTGCAGCAGTTTGTTGCCCGGTTGATTCAGGCAAACGTAATTGAAAAACAGGCATGGCTCGGCATGACGATTGTCATGGAAGCAAAAAGTGGTGAAATCCTTTCAGCATATTCCGCATCCTTTGAAAAAGGCCGTTTAATTCCAAATGACAGCCGGATTTTTACTTCCAGTTTTGAACCCGGCAGTGTTGCCAAGCCACTGATGGTGCTTTATGCCCTGGATCTGGGGGCAATTTCCGAAATCGATCGATTCAATTGCAACATAGCTGCCAGAATCGGTGATAAAACATACAGGGATGAACATACATACAAACACGATCTGAGCATAAAAGAGATTCTTGCTGTTTCATCAGACTCCGGCATGGCTCAGATTGTTGCCAGAGTTATTTCAAAATCAGGAGACCAGCTTCCTGAATCAGCCGTTGCATTTTACAATCACTGCGGGATCGGTAAAAACCTTTTAATTCACCACACCGCAATTCCCAAAAGCACCCTGCCGTCTCCCGCCCGATGGACAGGCATAACCCCTTCTCAACTGGCTATCGGATATGAATTTAACGCAAATCCCTTTCATCTGGTAAGAATTTATGCCGGGTTTGCAAATAAAGGAACAATTCCATATCCCTGTCTTGTGAAAAAAATCATTGATCATAGCAATGACACTGTCAAAACGTTTCAGAACGATCATCGATTAGAAAAATGTTTTAACCCGCGCAACGCCTCCCTGATTTACGATTACTTAAAAACGGTTACGTCATCAAAAGAAGGGACCGGAAAAAAAGCCGCAATCGATGGATATGACATTGCCGGCAAAACCGGCACATCCCGTCGGCTTGTGAACGGAAGATACAGCAGAAGATCGCATAACTCAGCATTTATCGGAATCCTGCCGCTTGAAAAGGATTACAATATAGTCATCGGCGTTTTTTTTCAGGACATCAAAAAAGGCAGTGATTATGGAGGGACCGCATGCGCACCGGTATTTAAAGAAATTGGTGAATATCTTATCGCGAGCAGCATAAATTGAGGTGTTAATTGAATGTTCAGGCGCCATTATCAGCAATCCGTTTTATACCGTTCAATCTTGGGACATGGAAAAAATGAGTTCTTTATATCATGCAATAATCAGCCGATATTATGTAAGGCGTTTTTTGATAATTAAACTCTGGCAGAACATTGATTTTTATCTGCTTGTGCCTGTTATCACACTTTGTGTGTTTGGACTGGTTGCCGTTTTCTGGGCCGGACTTTCACCGCAATTCTCAAGCCCGTTTTTATTGTTCAAGGCAAAACTGTATTTTTTTATTCCCGGTTTACTCATTGCATTATGCCTTTCTGCTGTTAACTATCACTTGTATGAGAACAGTAAATTACAGATTTCTTTGTCTCTTGCCGTCATTTTTTTCCTGGTGCTGTTATTCTTTTCGGGTCCGCGTGAATTTGGCGCGAACTTACGATTCCTGATGTTTAATAAATCCATCCAACCTGCGGAATATGCCAAAATCATCATTGTCGTCGTCCTTTCATATACCATCACCGAAACGTATCGCAGGGAACTTTTCAGTTACTTTATCTTTTCCGTTCACACTGCGCTTCTGGTGGTTCTTTTTGTTTTGATAGCATTGCAGCCGGATTACGGGGCGGTATTAATCCTGTTTGCAACGTCTTTATGCATGCTGATTGCTGCCAGAATAGAAGCTAAAAAAAGCCTGTTGCTGGTTCTGTCCGTAAGCCTTGTGTGTTGCCTGGGGATCATTGGCCTGTGCTGCACATTACCCAAATACCAATACGTGCTCGAACGGTTTAAAATTTTCTTTGAATGCTTTTTTGTGGGAGGCTGTCATAAATACCAGATCAATAATGCCTATCATGCCATTATTTCCGGCAGGCTTTTCGGAAACAACATCACAGATGCTCTCCATCCGCATGGCATACTGCCCATGGAATGCAATGATTTCATATACTGTGTGATTGCTGAAGAGTCCGGGTTCACCGGTATCGTCATGCTGGTGCTGATTTATTCTTTTTTCATTAAAAGAGGTTTTTCCATTGCCAAAGACTGCCGGGATTTTTTCGGCCAACTCATGGCATTTGGACTGACATGCATGATCGGACTGCAAGCCCTGATCAATATGCTGGTGGCAACCGGATTAATGCCGACAACCGGGATTACGCTGCCATTTGTATCACACGGCGGAAATTCTATGCTTTCCAGTTTAATTGCCGTGGGTATTCTGCTGAATATTTCAAAAAATACGTTCAGG
>CAZQLG010000281.1:0-4385 GCA_964594105.1 uncultured Desulfococcus sp.
TTTACCATGAAGGCGTTTGCGGAAAGCATGAATACGTTTTTTCCCTTTAATGAATTGGGGCTTGGGGTCGGGCCACAGTAATATATTGAAAATTTAGAAAAGACACCTAATAACACCAGTATTTAGGTCTTAATCGATCAATTTTCATGCAAAAACTGGCCGATTAAGGATGGTGGCTGTTGATTCCATAAAAATGTGTTTTCGAAATCCAAATTAAAGAAATTGGTACCGGGCCTTGAATTGTGAATTAAAAAACATCAGACAACAATACTCGGCGCAAAAATCTGAATCCCACTGCATAATTCAATAGCTATGCCTGTCCTTTAACCTGAAAGGCAATATCAAGATCTTGAGGTATGATCCTTTTTCGAAAAACACCTGATATCCTGAAAATATATCAGCTTTTCTATTGAGGTGAAAAACCTGCGATTCGTCTGTATGATGAGTATCTACTGAATCAGGAATTAATTGAGCTTTAAAAATCCTTAGAGGTATTTACGCATGAATGTCCGTAGTGAGCTAAACCGGCCGGTCTGGGTGATTAAGCCCTTATTGCGCCTCAGGCTCAAATCGCTTGTTTGGCCTTGGTTTGTCGGTAAGCCGCCCGGAAATATACCGGCGAAGAACGCTAGATATAAGCGTTTGATATGGAATTCCATTTTCAACAGCAAGCGTTTGAATCTCCTCTAAGTCTTTCGAAGATATTCTGATATTTATTCTTTTATCCTTTTTCAGTGTTTTGCGAGCGTAGCTCTGGTGTTTTGTTTTTTCTGACTTAACATTTCGAACTGATTTCCATTCGCCTCGCTCAAAGGAATCAAGAATCTCTTGTTCGTCTTTATCGAGTTTAATCTTGCTCATTCTTGCCTCCTAAATAATCCCGAGTAGCCTTACGGCTTGGGATTATTGTCTTTAAAAATTTACCGGTTTTGTTTTCAATAAACGGAACAAGAAAGACATAATGATTAATTTCAACAACGAGCAATTGTTGATTGGGATATTTTCCCTGGTTGGGATGAGCCACGATATCAAGCAGATCACCTTTCTCAATATGCATGGCTATTGCTCAAAACTAACCCCGCGTTCTGCTTTCAGCTTTTCATTCTTTTCTTGACTCCATTTATAATAGTCCATGAATTAAAAAATAATAAAATGTGTGCCTAATGTCAACAAGGTTGTTTTTTGAATGCATAGTGTCACTGAATGGATTCATTTCGTTCAATATGATGCCGAATAATCCACGATTCCCAAAAAGAATATATTTCAAATAGAAATCCTTTCATTTTCACTTTTGGAAAAAACAGATCTCTTTTAAGTAATTCATTAACTTTCTCTTCAAGGCCCATGTGAGAGTTTAGGGTTTTTAAATCTTGATCAACGATCCATTGGTTTTTATTGAGTTTATTCCTCATGTATTCAAATGGCGTTGTATCTGATTTTTTAACAATATATGCATGGGATGAGGTTAAGAAATTTGCTTTTTCAAGAAATAATGATTCAGCAGAGTCAATATCATTTAAATATTTTGAAATAGAACACTGTTTAAATCCATACCACGGTCCAAAGCCATCAGCGCCTGGCCTTGATTGATCAAACCCAAGACAGCTCACATGAGAATACGGGTGCCGGACCTTGATTTTTGTTCTTGACAGGAAAGTGCCTTAATTGTCACTTTCCTGTCATTGCTTGAATACGTGGCCAAAACGGCAGGAATATGAAATCTTTCACCTGTGAAGCAGGTCGATAAAAATGGATATCCGCAACAGTATTGTGGCGTCACGCGAATTCCGCACCTTTGAAAAGACAATCCTCGATTTTCAATTAATCGACTCTCTAAAACACAGGTAACCCCAACTCCACTTGATGACGACCCTCCTGAAAAAAGACTAAATCATCCGGTGGATCTGGCTGACCTGATGCTGTAATTTTTTGATTGAAACCGGATACGGTGTTTTCAGCTCCTGGGCAAACTGAGAGACTTTAAATTCTTCGAGCATCCAATAAAACGCCTCAATGGCCTCCCTTTTTTGCGAAGAGGTGGTCGGCGCCAGGGTCGTGATCATTTCATTCAGACTGTCGCTAAACAATTGGATATTTGCCGCTTTCTTTCTGTCTTTATCCATATCTGCGCGCCCTCTTTCCGCCCGGACAATGAGGGCCTTGATATACCGGACAATACCCGACATCCGATCCATGCTGTAGAGTGCAATAAAATTATCCGGCATCAGGCCGGCAAGAGATTTACGCAGTTCACCGATAAACGCCATTACTACCGAATTCTTCATAGCAGAAGTCTCAATGGCATAAAACAAAAAGCGGGCCTCTTTATACACCGTCATCACCGGCACAATTGACTTGAACAATGCCTGGCCGGCGGGAACAAGACGATTCACCTGCTGTTGGGCATAATCAAAAAAATCCGCTCTGGTCCGGATATTTTTACAAAACAGTTCCTGAATCACCCGGTCAAGCATCTGCTGTTCAATCTGCTTTTTGCCGCCAAAATACCGGGCCATTTCCCCGACCTGTGACGGCAGAACCAGCGTTTTTTTTAAAAACTTAATATCTTTCATAAAATAGAGATAATACAGTTGAGCGACACCTGCCTTGTGGGCATTTTCTGCTGCCTCTTTATTTCTGAACAAACGCAGGCCAACGTCGGCATCGTCTTTTTCCAGACCCGGGTACACCTGAAAGGCTTGGCCACTTTTCGCCGTGATCGTCATCATCTCGGGAAAATCCTCAAAATCCCAAGTGGTCAATCCTGTTTTTTCCCATTTCCGGCGTTCGGTCTCAAACCCTTCCCCACCAGCATTCCGGGGCGTTGATTGCAGCAGAATGCCCTTGTCCCGGCTGGTGCAAATTTCCTTTCCAGAGGCATCGGTCAAAGTAATACGCATTTTCAGATGGTTTGGAAGGTCTTTTTCATTCCATATACTGGCCGGGATATCCACATTTAATCGATCATATAAAAACCGGCTTAAAGAATTAACCAGCGCCCCGTTAAATTTCGGCATCTCTGCCATAATCACGGAAACGGTTTCCGCCACCGGCACCAGCTGCTTGCGATAGGATTTCGGCAATCCTTTGATCAGTTCGGTAATCTTTTCCGCCAGCAATCCCGGGACCACCCAGTCGGTGGATTCCATGGGAATAGCCGAAGCAACAGCCACCGGCATTTTCACGGTGACACCGTCATGTTCCTGGCCGGGATCAAATTCATAGGAGCAATCATAGGTTTCCTGCCCGACAAAAACCATATCCGGAAACAAGGCCAGCTGTTCATCGTCCGGTAAAATGGAAAGCACGTCTGATCGTGTCATTTTCAAAAAATCATCAGATCCGTTTTCCCTGATCCGCTTTTTTAAAGCGGGCATATCATACACACCGGACAAGCGTTTCCGATAAAATTCAAGTAGCTCGGCTTCACTGACCAGTAAATCCCGGCGCCGGATACGGTTTTCAACATCACGAACATCTTCAATTAATGACCAATTATGGGTCATAAACGGAAGTACATGTTTCACATCGCCTTCAACCAGGGCGTTTTGAAAAAAGATTTCCGATGCAACATCCGGATCTTTCGGGCCGAATTGAACCGGTCGGCCCGAAACAATCACCAGACCGTATAAGCTCACCTGCTCATCGGCCACCACGGATCCCCGCTTCCGCTGCCATCTCGGATTTGTATAGGAATACTTGCACTGCATCCCGCCCACAGCCTCCAGCCAGTTATTGCTGATCATAGCCACCCGGCGGGCAAATAAACGGGAAGTCTCCACCATTTCTGCGGCAACAATCCATTGCCCGGCCTTGTTGAATAAGCCGGAACCGGGAAAAATCATGGCCTGGCGCTGCTTGGTGGCCAGATAGATATTCTTTTCCTTTTTAACCGCAATATTGCTCAAAAAACCGCTTAAAATAGATTTGTGAATGGCGATATAATGCGCTGAAAACACATCATCGGGATTTTCCGGTTTTGCGACCGCCAGCTGATTTTTAAAATCAAATCCGGATTCTTCCAGGATATCGACAATCTGTTCGTGAACATCCTGCCATTCCCGCATGCGTTTAAAAGACATATAGTTGATACTGCAGAATTTTTTCAGGTCCCGGGCCCGAATAAACGGCTTGCTGATATCCGAATTTTTAAAACACGCTTTCCATATATTATACAGCGAAATAAAGTCCGAAGCCTTGTCCGTAAACTTTGTATGGGCAGCTTCCGCCTTAGTAAATGATTCCCTTGGTTTTTCCTTGGGATCGGGAATGGTCAAGGCAGACACAATCACCGCCACTTCCTGAATACACCCATTCTCCCATCCCTCAATCAGCATCCGGGACAAACGCGGGCCCAACGGGATTCGGGCCATCAGACGCCCCTG
>CAZQLG010000282.1:0-4381 GCA_964594105.1 uncultured Desulfococcus sp.
TGGCCCGGATTGTTGGCATCGTTTAACAATTCGACAATAAAGCATCTCTCAAGAATGTTGTCATCACCAATCGCCAGCTTGGCGGCTTCTGCAACAATTCTCTTATATGATTCACCGTTGATCATGATCTGCCATTTACCAGTCCGAACCGGCGCCGCACCGCTTTTCAGCGTACCGGATTTCATCCCTTTTTTACCATCCAGATTCTTGTTATCATCGGTTTTCTTCCAAATCGGCAGGCCCCATTCTTCGAACAGATGAACCGAGTCGTCAATGTGACAGCCAAGGTCGTAGATAAGGTCTTCACGAACGATTCCCATCAGGTCATTTCGAACCATGCGAACATAATCATCTGCCGTGTTGTCGCCAATGTAAGTATTAATAGCGGACAACCCCTGGGCAACCGCACCGGATCTTTCCATTGCGGCTTTATCGCACAGAAGAACGGTCTGGCCATCGTTCATCCATTTTTTGACTTCAAACGCTGCACCGCAGGCTGCCATACCACCACCTACGATCAGAATATCGACTTCACGCTCTTCGACTTCGGGATCTCTTACAGCCTTGAGTTCACCTAAAGATTTATTCGGTAATGCCATTGTATATCCTCCTTAAGATATTAATTTGATATTAGTAATGTATCTCAACAAAGCTTCCGTTTAACTAAACGGTTGCGATTGGTGTCGGGATTGCATAACCGTCTGCTTCTTCAGTTGAAAGCAGGCCACTGTCAAGATCTTTGCCTTTCAGACCCGGATACGCATTTGCCGCTCCTTCAGCCGTTGTACGAATGGGGAATTTAAAACGTTTGATGAGACCGTTTCTGAATTTACAGGTCCACATAACATCTTCGGTACCCATCATCGGCATGATGCTGCTTCCCAGAGGAACAAAGTCCGAATAACCTCTGACTTCAATAGCCTGAGTAGGGCAAATTTTTACACATGAAAAACATTCCCAGCACTGATCCGGCTCCTGGTTGTAAGCCTTCATTGCGTTGGGTTCGAGAACCATCAGATCGTTAGGACAAATATACATACACGCTGTTTTGTCCCCGCCTTTACATCCGTCGCATTTTTCAGCAATTACGAAACTTGGCATTCTTTACCTCCTATTTTAGTTTAAAGAAAGTGAATAACAATTTCACTTTTATCTGTACTGTCAAAATCCGATAGTGCCTTCGCTGGCGCACCTCCTTTCTTACAGTTACAAAAAACACTTAATTAATCATTATTTCTGTCGATCTATTTTATCTTTAATAATTTAATCGGCTGCAACACCTCTATTACAACCAAAAAATCAGACCTCTTTTAAATTAAACCAAACCATGTAGATATCATTCCCATATATTTTTTGTCAAGAAATTTTGGATATTCATTTTTTTAAACAATTACAAATAGATACCAACCATCCGCCTATCCCGCCGAAATCCCACATCCTGCATTTATATATCATACCGACATCATTCCAATTCTTTTATTTCCGATACACCCGTAAAACACGATCGGAAATAGTAGTCAGCACCTCATAACTAATTGTATTCATCTCACCGGCAATTTTATCGGCACCGATGGATAACTCTTTATGCGGCCCGAACACCACCACTTCATCGCCCATTGCCACATCCGGGATTCCCCCGACATCCAGCATGGTCAAATCCATGCATACCCTTCCAATCACCGGGGCAAGCCTGCCGCGAACCAGCATTTTCCCCTTTGATGACAATAACCGACTATAACCGTCCGCATATCCGATGGCAACCGTGGCAATGACCGTCTGCCGGGAAGTTTCTTCGGTTGCCCCGTAACTTACTGAAAACCCGGAATTCACAGTCTTTAAATGGATGATTCTGGATTTTACCGTCATGGCCGGCAAAATATTAATTTTATTCATCTCAACAAAAACCGAGGGATAGTAGCCGTAAACGGTGATACCGGCCCTCACCATATCCAAATGGGTTTCCGGCATATCAATAATGGCTGCGCTGTTGGCGGCATGCCGTGTTTTAAATTCTATTCCGCTTTTTTTTAAATGCCCTATGAATTGATTAAAAAGTTCAAACTGACGAAGGGCCAGCGTTTTATCCGTAGCGTCTGCTGTCGCGAAATGCGTATAAATCCCCTCCAAATCAATTCCCGATAGTCTTTTAATTAATCCAACTTCTTTAACGGCATGATCCGGAATAGTTAAATTTTCACTCGGCCGGCGCCGGTCACAGGCAAAAATGCCCAACCGTCCCATCCCGGTATCCACCTTTAAATGGGCTTTAATTTTCCGATTTTCGGATTCAGCGACATCCGAAAGGGATCGGGCAATTTTGTAAGACCAAAGGGTCTGTGTTAGATTATAGTCTAACAGACAGGAAACCTTTTCCGGGGGCGTATGTCCAAAAATCAATATCGGCACATCAATGCCCGCCTCACGAACCTGGATAGCCTCGCTGATCCTTGCGACACCCAGCACATCCGCACCGGCAGATATCACCTGACCAGCGACCGCTGCCAACCCATGCCCATAGGCATTTGCCTTTACCACCGCCATCAAGCGGGTGGATGGGCTTAACAGACTTCTTATCTGCTTGGTATTGTGTAAAATGGCCGCTAAATTGACTTCCGCCCATACATCATCTGATATCACTGGCACCCCACGATTTATTTTTCCCGAAAAACGGGTGTTTGTCTTGATAAATTGATATTTTATACATTCCGATCCAGACTACGGGACTGGACGGCTTCTGCAATATGATCCGCCCGAATCTTTTCATCATCTTCAAGGTCCGCAATCGTCCGGGCAATCTTTAACACCCGATTATAAGCGCGGGCCGAGAGGTTCAGTTTATCCATAGCCGCTTCCAGCAGACGCGCCGAAGTCTGATCAATTGGACAAAACTTTTTTAAATGGCGGTTTTTCATCTGTGCGTTGGTGCGTATTTTTTCCGACACAAACCGCCGGGTCTGATGTTCTCTGGCTTTTATCACCCGTTTACGGATATTTGCGGACGGTTCTTCAGCAGATGCCTTCCTCAGATCCCGATACGCGACCGGCGGCACATCAATATGAATATCAATCCGGTCCAGCAATGGGCCGGATATTCTATTTCTATATTTCTGAATCTGGGAAAACGAACATCGGCACGGCTGTTTCGGATGCATATAGTACCCGCACGGGCATGGGTTCATGGCTGCGATCAGCATAAATCCGGAGGGGTATGTAATGGACGTTGCCGCCCGGGATATGGTCACCCGACGATCCTCAAGCGGCTGACGCAGGGCTTCTAAAACCGGCTTCTTGAATTCTGGTAACTCATCTAAAAAAAGGACGCCATTATGCGCAAGGCTCACTTCTCCCGGCCTCGGGATATTCCCCCCACCGATCATACCGGCATCCGATATGGTATGGTGCGGTGCCCGGAAAGGTCGGCGGGTAACCAGCGCCTGATCCTTTTCAAGCAGTCCCGCAACACTTAAAATTTTTGTGGTTTCAATGGCTTCTTCAAAGGACAGGGCCGGGATAATCCCGGAAAACCGTTTGGCCATCATTGTTTTACCGGAACCGGGGGGGCCGATCATGATCAGGTTATGCCCACCGGCAGCCGCAATCTCCATGGCCCGCTTGACATGCTGCTGGCCGGACACTTCGGAAAAATCAGATTCCGAAAAATGATCTTTATCAAATACATTGCTTAAATCAAATAACTCCGGACTGATTTGCTTTGCACCACGAACATAATCCACGGCTTGGGCAAGCGTTTTTACGCCCACCACGCTGATACCATCAACCACCGACGCTTCCCGGCGGTTATCATAGGGCACCAGAATCGACAGATACCCCAATCGTTTGGCCTCAATGGCCATCGGAAGGGACCCTTTAACCGATTTAATCCGTCCATCCAGCGACAATTCCCCAATCATCAAAAATTTATCAACTTCTTTTTTATGAATAATACCGGTTGCCGCAAGAATCCCCATCGCAATGGGCAAATCAAAACCAGTGCCGTCTTTTTTTATATTCGCCGGTGCAAGATTCACCGTAATCCGGTCATCCGGAAACGTATAACCGGAATTATGGATAGCTGATTTTACCCGTTCCTTGCTTTCCCGAACAGATACTTCCGGCAAGCCCACAGTCGTAAACGCGGGAAGCCCATGGGTAATATCCACCTCCACTTCCATTAAATATGCATCAATTCCAACAACCGCACTGGTCAAAACACTGGAAAGCAATGGTCCCCCTCTCAATCAGGATTGAACTATCAGCCGACGTAAATCAAAAAAAAGGAATGCGTAAAACAAAATTATACTCTTTCATTCATTTGAAAATATGAAATATGATGGCTTTGTAAAAAGTCCAAATTCTTTGTTGCGCTGCATCCTTCGCTTCT
>CAZQLG010000283.1:0-4354 GCA_964594105.1 uncultured Desulfococcus sp.
TCTGATATAGTGGTGATGCGTCACCATAAAAAGCTTTTTACGAGTTTGTCCTTATACCATTTTGAACATAATGAAAAAAAAGATTCAGGTCAAGGTGACAATCATTTAATCTCTAAATCCTGAACATATATAATTTGAAATGATGGTTGATGGATACCCTGAGGAGGCATGATGGATTGGAAAACAGATTCAAATTTAAACGAGTCGGAAGATGAACCGTATTCTTCATTTCAAAGCAATCGGTCCGGCAAATTATTCGATCGTGTAGAAATCCCGATTATGCTGGTCGGGGCCGGCTTATTGGCACTGGTTATTTTATTTATTTTATTTATTCCTAAAAAAAGTAAGATCAGTTTAGAAGATTATAAATATATTGTTACACGTATCGACCAGCTGGAACATAAAATTAATGACCTGAGTGGCTCCGATATTAGTATTCGGGAATTTGATCCATCAAAAAACCCCGTTGAATACCAGCAGTTGATTAATTGGATAAAATCAAACGCAGAAGTCATTTCCGAGACAATAAAAAAAGTAGATAATATGGGAAGCGATTTAGAGGCAGCACAAAAAGCAATCTCAGCGATTGCGGTGAAACCCCGGGCGGAGAAATTGGTTCCCCGTAAACAAAAGCCAGGTCACCAAAAACAAAAACCAATCCCAGTAATTAAATCGTCGGAAAAGGGCAAGCCAGCTATCGAAACAAAGCCTTTAAAAACGTCAAAATCGGTTAAGATATCCCCCCCGGAAAAAGCCACACTGAACGTTCAGACAACCACTGAAGTTAAGACGCAACCGGTTATTGAAACAAAATCCGTTGTTGCAACACCCAAGCCTGAAGCCAAAACAAAACCTGTCATTGTGTTACCGAAGCCTGACGTTAAGGCACAACCGCTTGTTGAAGCAAAGCCGATCAGCAGGCAGCCGGAAACGGTTAAGTTAATATTTCATCGTGTTGAGAAAGGTGAAACCCTTTATCGTATTTCCAGGAACTACGGTATCAGTGTTGAAAAATTACAGGAACTCAACGACATGAAAAAAAATGATTTGATCATCGACATCGGGCAGGAATTGATTATACGCGCTGAAAAACAATAATCCGTCGGTTTACATGAGCCTTAAGGCGTGCTGCTCGGGAAGCCCGGCCTTATAAATTTTTTTGACGGTATCGGATATATCATATGTGATAAACTTTACGGATAATTCACTCGTACCGGAGTCCCAGATTACGTATTTCGCCTGACTGTTGCCATCTCTTGGCTGACCGACACTTCCCGAATTAATGATATATTTATTGTCCGGATGAAGCGGGAACACGCCTTTTACCAGCGGGTGCCGGGTCAGGCTGTCTTTTTCAAGAATAAGAAGTTCCAGGTCATGCGTGTGTCCGATAAAACAATATTTTTCCACCATTTGGGACATAGAATATTTTATTTCATCATCTGTAAGCTCGAACAGATATTTCGTTGGCGATTCCGGTGGAAAGCCGTGAACAATGCGGATATCGTTTTTGACAATGGCGTTGGAAAATTTTTTAATGTGATTAATACTGTTTTTTGAAAGCATATCAATTGTCATTTCAATTGATTTTCTGGCAACCGGATTGAACAATGGTAAAAAGCTGGGGCGGGTAACGCCAAGTTCATGGTTGCCGGTTACTGAAGGAATTTTTTTCGATCGTAAAATATTGATGACTTTTTCAGGTTCCGGGCCATAACCGATATTGTCGCCAAGGCTTAAAACCATATCAATGGCGCATGAATCAACATCTTTTAAAACAGCTTCTAAGGCTGTTGCATTGCCGTGTATATCAGAAAGAATTGCTGTTCTCATAGATCGCTCTGAACCATTCACCTGTAAATCATATTCCAATAATGATTTTAATTAATCGGATGCCAAACAATTTCTGCCATTTTGTTTGCATTTATACATTAACCGGTCTGCTCGTTTTATAATGGAACGTTTAGAATCATTGTCTCGGGCAACTGTTGCGCCAATTGAAACCGTGATGCCAACAGGTTTATTCTCAAGGGTCGTCGAAGATTTTTCAATCAGTTTACGATACCGGTTTCCAATCATTGTCAGTGTGTGGCGATCCACGTTTTTTATAATACCAACAAACTCTTCACCGCCCCAGCGTCCAAAAATATCAAATGGACGAGATGATGACCGAAGTGTGCGAGCAACGGTCTTTAAGATTAAATCACCGGCATCATGCCCAAATGTATCATTAAAATGTTTAAAATGATCAATATCCAGAAAAAGGACGCCAAAGCTTTGCCCATATCGTTTGAATTCATGAAATCTAAGATCAAGCTCGGATTCAATATGGTCTCGGTTGGGCAATTTTAAAAGTTTGTCAAAAAAAGCCATTTTTTCCAGATCTTTTATTTTTGTTTCAATGGAAGTGAATTCACTGTGATCTGAAAAAATTTCAGTTGCCCCGATTATATTTCCATCGCTGTTTTTTAAAGGAATCGTATGTATATTTACAGTGGCCCGATGCCCGTCCCTATGATGAAGAAAGACTTCGGCGTGACGGATAATTCCATCATTTATCGTTTTGGCAAGCGGGCAAAGATTTTTACATAAGTCGCGCCCTTGCTTGTCAATATGTTTAAGAATATTGTCATAGCAATATGAACCAACGACTTCATCTGCTCGAAATCCGGTAATTTTTTCTGCCGCTTTATTCCAGTATATTATTTTACGTTCAAGATCTGTTGAATAGACACCGGATGGTAGATTATCCAAAAGATTTTTGCCGTTTATGTCGATCAAAGATTCTATAATCATAATTGTTTACTATTCGGTTGAGCGCCGGAGAGATCCTGATAAAGCTGTTTATTGACCGAATACATCAGGCCGTCTTCATACGTAATTGTTCCTTTTTTATACAATTCCGCTAAAGAAAGGTCTAACGGCATAAATTCTTCACAACCAGTTTCCATCTGGGCCTTGATTTGATGCAGTTTTCCTTCTCTGATCAGATGGCTGATACGGTTTGAAGGTGTAAATCTTTCCAATGCCAGGGTTTGACCGGTATTATCGCGGGTCGGCACCAGTCGCTGGGAAAGGGATAACACCAATGTATCAGCCAGCAGGGTACTAATAAAATTTTGTTTGTTTTCCGGAAACATGGTGACAATGTTTCGAAGAACGGCAGTTGAATTGGGGGCGTTTAATGTGCTTAAGACCAGACTGCCGGATCGAGCGGCCTGCAAAGCAATTTCAAAAGATTCTTGATCACGGAGTTCACCGATGACAATGACATCCGGTGATTGTCGGAAAACAGCCCGCAATCCTTTTTCAAAGGACGCCGTGTCTCTCCCAATTTCACGCTGATTGACGTTACTTTTCTTGTGTTTGTGCAGATATTCAATGGGGTCTTCAAGAGAAATGATATTACACCGCCGGGTAGAATTTATTATATCAACCATTGCAGACAGCGTTGTTGATTTTCCATGGCCTGCGGGGCCGGATATCAGAATTAATCCATGAGATTTTAAAGCATACTCTCTAATCCATTCAGGGAGGCCCAAAGCCTTTAAATCCGGAAGATTGTCATAAAGTCGTCTGATAGTAATGGAGATGGAATGGCGCTGTCTATAAAAATTAATTCTGAATCGACCTAAATTGGGATAGGTTATGGCGATATCCAGATCATTGGTTTGAAGAAATTTTTCCCAGTCGTCATCTCGATTGTTCAGTAGCTCTCTGGCATATAATTCACAGTCGGTCGACATCAGGGCCACCGTTGCCAGACGTTTTATCTGATGAGCAATTTTTATGGAGGGTGGAACACCGGCGGTCAAAAGCATATCACTGGCTTCTGTTTTAACCAGGTAGGAAAGTAATGCTTCAATTTTAGGCGATGTTTGTGTCTCATTTTTATCTTCAAGGGCAATGCTTTTGACTGTTTCTCCGTTAATACCATCTTCAAAGCTTGATGTCAGCAGGTTAAGGGCGGCTTCCATCATAAAAAAGGGGATGACAACCGGCTTGATTTTCAACCCCATAGTGAATTCAAGGTCGCTGATGGTCATAAAATCCTGAGGACTGACCATTCCAAGGGTTAATGTATGACCTTTTTTAAAAATCGGCAGGATATTGTATTGTTTGATTTTTTCAAGTGGAATCAGGTTGATGATGTCCTGCGGAATATATCTTTTAAAAATATTTATACAGGGAACGCCGAATTTTTTAGATAAAAAATCAAGCATGTCATCGGTGGCTACAAAACCCATTTTAATGAGCAGAGAGCCTAACGGCATATCCACTTGAGATCGACGCACAAGCGCCTGCTTCAACTGATCGGTGGTAATCAGATTTGAATTGACAAGTTCTTCGCCCA
>CAZQLG010000284.1:0-4350 GCA_964594105.1 uncultured Desulfococcus sp.
TTTATTTTTTGTTATTTCCAAATGGGTCACGTCATTAAATCCAAAGAGCATCAAGCGGCTGTCGCTGTATTTTAACCGGGTAATTGATGTGTTCATGATCTGCCAGGTTAATTGCAAAGTGTTTTCATTTGAAAGGTTTAAGACTTTTTGAATACATACGGAGATCGGTCCGCCGGAAGTAAAAACAGCTATTTTTTTTCCCGTTCCCTCTGTGGCCATAATTTTATTTAACCCGGTGCGCACCCGATCAGAATAGGTTTTCCATGTTTCCGGTTTGTGTGTCGGTTTATTTTCCGAATTTTTTGTCGAATTTGCATTGTTTACCCATCTTCGCATGATTTTTTCATACACCATCTGAAATGATCGTTTGTCGGAAAGCATCATTGTGACCTCAGCCTCAAACGCCGGTTCTTCCCTGATCATTTCCGGAATCAGGGTTTTTAAAATATTTTCTGAATCATACTCATTAAAAGTTTCTTTTTTATGAACAGCGGGTGTTTTTTCCCCGGAATCGGCCAGGTTATCAAGATAAGCAGTCAGGGTTTGTTCATGGCGAAGCTGTTCGCCGGAATAAATCGCGTCAAATTCAAGTCCCAAATTATGAAAATGATCAGCTATTATTTTGGATTGCTGTTGGCCCAAATCTGAAAGACAGTCATAATCGGCTTTACCGAATGAGGCCTGGGCATGGCGAATTAAATAAATGGTACTCATGGGTTGTTATCTCCTGTGTTTTATTAAAGGGATAAAACACTTTGAAATGGTTGTCAATAAAAAAATAGAGCGAACGTTCGTTTTTTATTGACTTGTTTTTCCGGGCCGGATATATAAGTCGGTAAATGAAAAATTATTAAAACGCAATTATATGATTTATAACTTATAGCACATGAATTGATACCATTTCATTTAATATAAGGTGAAGAACGTATCACTTCATTTGCGAACCACTATAGGAGCGAAGATATGAATTTAGAAGATATTAAAACCGTTTTGATTATTGGATCCGGCACTATGGGGCAGCAGATCGGTTTTCAATGCGCGGTCAGCGGGTTTGACGTAATAATGTATGATATCGTAAATGATATGCTGGATGCAGCGGATAAACGCTTGGATAAGCTGGCAAAAACATATATTGCGGCTGGTCGGTTGACAGATGAAACCGCAGCAGCAGCCCGGGCGAAAATCCAAATGACCACGGATGCCCGGACAGCCGGGGAACATGCGGACTTTGTGAGTGAATCCGTGCCGGAAGATCCGAAGCTTAAAGGCCGGGTTCTTGCGCAGTTTAATGAAATCTGCCCGGCCCATGCCATTTTCACCACCAACACGTCCTCTTTGGTGCCGTCCATGTTTGCGGAAGCTACCGGTCGGCCGGAGCGGTTTGCAGCTTTTCATTTTCATGATACCCGGGTGACCAATGTTGTCGATATTATGCCGCATCCGCAGACATCCGCCGAGGTTGTTGACCTTATAGAGGCATTTGCTGTCCGCATCGGCCAGCTTCCGATTATGCTGAAAAAAGAAAATTTCGGGTATGTGTTTAATGCCCTGATCATGGAATTGTTCAAGTCCGCCCAGACACTCGCTGCAAATGATGTGGCATCGATACAAGACATTGACCGGGCCTGGATGGGGGTGATGCATACACCGGTGGGGCCGTTCGGCATTATGGACAGCATCGGCCTTGATACGGTATGGAAATTGACCGACTACTGGGCCAATATCGTGAAAGACCCGCAGCAGATTGTCAATGCCGCATTCCTGAAAACCTATGTTGACAACGGTGCGCTGGGTGAAAAGACCGGACAAGGATTTTATGCGTATCCGTCTCCGGCATATGCAAACCCCGATTTTGTTACATCAACTGCCATAAAATAAAAAAATTGCGCAGGTGAATGCACCTGCGCAATTTCTAATGATAAAAAATTTATAAATTCAGCCGTTTTTCAATTGATTTGAAGACGATGCTATTCTTCTACCGGTTCGAGGCTTTCCAGTGGGACTTTGACATGATCTCTTTGTTTCTGCTTCAGCTTTTTCAGCTGGCGGCCAATTGTTTTAAATGCATCGGTAATTACTGCCCGAAGGGTGTCGCCGGTTCCCTGTTCAGCGGATTTTTGGTGCACCACCAATTCTTTCCCGGGCGGGATCCGCAGGTCGATACGGACATGATACTGGTTAACGGAACGTTTACTTTCCTGATCCTGCTCAAGTGAAATCCGGCAGGAAACAATACCATCATGAAACTCGTTGAGTTTGTCGGCTTTGTCATGAATCAGTTGTTCAATGTCATCGCGTTTGGCCACATTACGGTAAGTAATTTCAATCGGGACTCTCATGATTACCACCTTTCTTTTTCTAAAAAAGATTATATTTAAACCAGTAATATATTACTGGATCAGCAGTAAGAGGTTAAGGATATATTAAAAAATATCCTTATTAATTAATATAAATCATTCTTTATCGATCGTCAAAGTGAAAATGTGTTTATGTTTTTCAGGTTTTCATTTAACCGTATTGATGGGTATCGAAATAAAGGGCAGCTTGAGCGTGTCATTTCTGACAAGTGCCTGCATCGGTTTTCCTTTGAGAATAATATGATTGTCATTGTCTAAAAAATAATAATACATCTCCGACACCCCGTGAAACATTTCCAAAGCGATAATATCAATACTTGATAATGCACCAACACCCGGGACGATAATTTCAGGGAGGCTTAAACCGAATTTGTCAAGATCCGTACCCAGTCCTGTAAAAAAAACCTGAAGAGTAACATCCGCATCCTGTTTTTCGGTAACGACGGTGCAGTTATAAGTATCCATGAGTTCTAAGGCCAGTCTTTGTCTGGCATAATCGACAGGCTCGATAGTGTTTAAAAAATGGCATTCAAGAAAAACGGGTTTACCGTTAATTTCAGTAAAATCCTTTTTCGGCAGCGCTTCTGCCAGGTCATTGACGCTGTGTGATAATAATCGCTGTTCTGTGGCACCGCTAAAACGGTCGGAAACCTGCCGGGTGGAACAAGAACATAAAAATACAATCAGTAAGAGCAGTAGAAGTTTTTTCATAGGGACCTTTTCAGTTGTAAACGTTGAAGTTAGATGTGAGGTTGAGAAAATTCCTTTATTAAGGAAATAATGCAGAACCGGCGTAACCAATAAATAGAATATATCCAAGTCCTGTAAAAAAGACAAAGGTTTTCCCTGGTTAGAAGCATTTTGGTATACATTTGTATAAAGATTTAAAATCTATTAGAGTAATTTAATTTTATGATGGGCAGGATAAAAATAGGTAAAAGCAAACTGTTTTATTTTTCTGAGGTTTAATTATGACGGATTTTATCCATTCATTTTTGTTTCAAGATAATCATATAGAAAGAGACAAACAATCCGTTTCTGTAATTATGGATATGGATGCCGATAAAGAAGGCTGGGTCGGAATCCCCCATGGGGGTATCGGCATGGGGGCCATTATGGAATTGGCTGCCGGCTTTGAACAGTGTACAGACAACGGGGCGTTGCGATATCCGGTGAGCTGTTGTTTTCGTATGGGCGGTGCCGGGGTCCGGGTCGGGGATGGGGTCGGTGTTACGGCGAAGGCTTCGGATACCGGGGTGTCCGGGAGTGTTATGGTGGACGGTGCCGTCATGCCATATATTACCGGTGATATTGCTTTTGGGGATCAGATGCCTGAGATCGATGAATACCCGCGTGAGTATGTGCCCTCAGATTTTTCCCGGATGAAGGGCAGGTTAACGCATCTCCCCCATTACCTGAATTGTTTTGTCTGCGGGGTGGATCGTGAAACGCCGGGTCTGAAGCGACGGTTTCATTCGTGGAAAAATAAGCATGGCAATATTGTGTGTGCCTTTGCCGGGTTCAATGATGAAGACAAGGATACCTTTTATCGCTTTGAACAAAACGGTTTTGTTCATCCCATGGCATTGCTGGCTGTTTTGGATGAAACCATGGGCTGGGGCGGATTTTTTGCATCTGAAAATGGTGGCGTCTCCGTTCGATTGAATTATAAGCTGTTAAGAAAAATCAGCATTAACGAAAAGCTGGTATTTTTCGGAAAGGGAGAAAAGGTGATGGGCAGAATTGAAAAACGGATGATGTTTTGGGCTTCGGGTTGTGCGGCGGTGATGCAGGCCAATGGATCATTTGAAGTGGTTGCCGAATCTTCCGGCCAGTGGTATTCGATGGCGGCATTGACCGAACAGATGCGCGCTTCGCTCATACCCGCATCGTTGACTGAAAATGCGTTTGCAATGCTTCGGGAAAGATGAGCGGCTGCGGTATTTGGATGTGTCTATTTCTATCTTTTTGGCTTTATCTTTTTGCAACAGGA
>CAZQLG010000285.1:0-4325 GCA_964594105.1 uncultured Desulfococcus sp.
CTTTTGCGTTGTATATCATCTCAAGTCGCTCAACGTACTATTCGTACGCCTCGCTCCTTGAGATGATATACGCCTTAAATTGGAACATTTTCTTTTGCCATTGGAGAGTAATTTTAGAAAGCCCAAATATTAATAGGAGAGAAAAATATGATCATAGCCGGCTGTGACATCGGTTCCCTGACTGCCAAAGCGGTTATTATGGAAAGCGGGAAAATATTATCAAATGCAGTGATGCGGGCCAAAACCCGTCCGACAAATTCGGCAAACGAAGTCATGCAAATAGCATTAGACAAGGCGGGATTGACCCTGGAAGATATCGGATATGTGGTGGGAACCGGTTATGGCCGGGAACAAATTCCCTTTGTCGACCAGGTGGAATCTGAAATTTCCTGCCATGCCAAAGGCGCATGGCGTTTAATGCCGTCTGTCCGGATGGTAATTGATATTGGCGGCCAGGACGCCAAGGCCACCCGTATGGATGATAATGGGAATGTGGCCCGTTATATCTACAACGATAAATGCGCATCCGGGACCGGCCGGTTTCTGGAGGTTATGGCAGAGGCCATGGAAATCCCGCTGGCGGATATGGGGGCCATTGGCGCAACGTCTACTGAAAAACTGAGAATCTCCAACCAGTGCGTTATTTTTGCCGAAACCGAGGTGGTTTCCCTGATCAATGAAGGAAAAGAAATTCCAGACATTGTCAATGCCCTCCATCATGCCATGGCCAAACGCGTAGCAGCCCTGGCAAGAAGCATCGAGGTAAAAGAAGATGTGGTCATGACCGGCGGTGTGGCAAAAAATACCGGTGTTTTTAATGCACTGTCCGAGGCGCTGAATATTGACATGAAATCCATCAACGGTGTTGATCCGCAACTCATGGGCGCGCTTGGAGCGGCACTATATGCGGAAGAAAAGGCAGATTTCAAGAAAACAGGATAAAACAGGATACAAAAATGAAACAATTAAAGATGCGCTTAAAAGACGGTATCAGTATTTTTTGGCAATCCCACAAAGTATACAAAAAGCTGCAAAAGCATCTCGACAAGCAGCCCGTGGGCTTTCCGGCCACGGCGTCCGGTGTTGAACGCCGCCTCCTGCGTGACGCTTTTACCGTAAAAGAGGCGGAACTTGCCCTTGAACTGGATTATAAATTTCAGTCAGCTGACCAGATTTTCGATAAAATAAAAGACAGGGGAATATCCGAAGCAGATCTACAGGCAATGCTGGATAATATGGAAAGTCACGGGGCCATGTTTGTAAAAATAGTGGATGGTCAAAAACAATACTCTCTGCATCCCTATGCCGTGGGCATATTTGAAATGAAACTGCCCACCATGAATGCCAATTACTATATGGATTTCAGAAAATACATGTATCAGTCACTTGGCATGGCATTTCTTACCACCGCCCGTACCCAGATGCGGGTCATTCCGGTGGAAAAAAGCGTCACCCCGGATTTGAATATTGCCACCTATGATGAAATCAGGGAGCTGGTTTTACAAAATGATGGGCGGATCTGTGTTGCGGATTGTGTATGCAGAAAAGGCCGGGATTCCATCGGCCGGCCATGCAAGGAAACAGACAGAAGAGAAGTCTGCATTGGCTTTTCCGATTTTGCCGATATGTATACACGCAATGGATGGGGTCGATCCATCACCAAAGAAGAAACCTTTGAAATTCTGGCACAAAATGAAAAGGAAGGGCTGGTGCTGATGCCGTCTAACAGCCAGGAGTCCTATTTTGTATGCAGTTGCTGCAAGTGCTGCTGTGCGTGTCTTGAAGGGGTCAGCCTGCTGGCCAAGCCTGCGGAATTTGTTAGCAATAATTACCATGCAGTTTTAGATGCGGAAAAATGTGTGGGATGCGGAAAATGCGGCAGAATATGCAAGATGGACGCCATTAAAATGAAAAAAGATGGCAAAAAAACAAACGCAATTAAAATTGATCTGAAACGGTGCATTGGCTGCGGCGTGTGTGTGGCGTCATGCAAATCAGGTGCTTTGACATTGGCGAAAAAAGAGAAACAAATCGCTCCTCCCAAGGATATGGACACCCTTTATGAAGAAATCATGAAAAAGAAAAAAGGGACAATTGGAAGAACACTTCATCTGGGGCAAAAAATAATCGGGCTTTGAAGGATACAATTTCATTTAGTGGATTTCTAAAATGAAAAAACCCACAATAATTTTTCTGTCTTTGCGAGGGAGGCACGACGTCAAGCAATCTCATTCAACCAAGGGGATTACTTCGTCGTTCGTTCCTTTCTCCTCGTAATGGCAACATGGATTCAGGGCGTTTCGTTCAATCTCTGATTAAAAATTTAAAAGTGATTTTTTATGGGACTTTTTGACAAACAATATTCCGGAATTAAGGCGTTTCTTGACCAAAAACAAAATGAGGGCAACGTATCCGAGTTTATCCACAACGGTCAGACAATTTGGCCGACTGAAAAAAATCGGAATCTGGTATTGGGCTCGGACACAGCGGTAGAGCTCGGCAATCCAAAAGATGCGGCCACCTCTTTTTTGATGTGGGTGGATCAACCGGATAAAATAAAAAAAAATCGGATGACCATTGTGGGCCCGGACTTACCCCAACTCACCGGCAAACAGGTCTCTTTCGGCAAAGTCGTGATTGTTGACGCATCTGGTTTTAATGCGGACAACGCCTATGAGCGGTACCGGGAAATGGAACTTTTGCGCTACGACATCCATTTAAAAGGCTATATGATGCGTGGCGTTTCCCAATACCAACGGGAATGGAGCCGGGTAAGCGTTGATGCGATTAATAGCGGATTTTCTTTTAAAAATCTTGGGGGCGCGTTGATTGATCAATTTTTACATATGCCCTATGTCCGGTCTGTGGAAACCATTTTTATCACCTCAAGCCGGGAAGATGTTCTGGAAGTAAAAGCTATTTCCGATGATGTGTTTAAGCTGACCAGTGCCATGAATAAAATGGTGGATGAAATGTCGTTTGACTGCGACACCTGTGATTATAGTGATGTTTGTGGTGATGTGGCGGAACTCAGGGCCATGAGAAACGCATTGAAAAATAAGGAGGCATCGGCCCATGCATAACTCGCAGAAAAAAAAAGCATCTGTCCTTGCCCTGTGCGGCAAAGGGGGGGTGGGCAAAACATCGCTTAGCGCGACCATTGTAAAAATTCTTTCTTCAGATCCGAACAATAAAGTGCTGGCCATTGACGCGGATCCGGCAGTGGGGCTATCCACCGCGCTGGGTGTCTGCGTAACAAAAACCGTGGACGATGTCCGCAATGAACTGATCCAGCGGGTGGAATCCGGAAAAACGACAGATAAAGCAGAGATGCTTTCCATGCTGGACTATGAAATGTTTTCTGCCCTGGAAGAGAAGAAAAATATCGCATTTCTTGCCATCGGCAGACCGGAAATGGAAGGGTGCTACTGCCAGGTGAATCACATTTTAAAAGACCTGATTGCGTCCATGGCAGATAATTTTGACTACGTGGTCATCGATGGCGAGGCAGGAATCGAACAGGTCAACCGGCGGGTGATGACAAAAGTAAGTCACCTGATATTGGTATCCGATGCGTCTGCCAAAGGCCTTAATGTGGTTAAAACAATCAAAAAAGTTTCAGATACGGCCATAGATTTTGAAAAGGCCGGCCTGATATTAAACCGGCTTCGCAATCAAGATGAATATGAAAAACTGGTTATCCCAGCAGAACTTGACTGCCTGGGATGGGTCCCGGAAGACGACACCATTCGTTCTTATGACATTGCGGGAAAAAGTATTCTGGAAATTAATGACAACCCGGCAATAAAGTCGGTAAAAAACTGTTTGAGTGAGATGGGCCTTTACCGTATTTCTCATGAAAATTAACCAAATTTGGAGATAGAAATGAATACATTCCAGGAATTTCTGGAAAGCCCGCAAAACTATCTGGTGGAGCAGGCGGTTTTCGACGGGCGGATACCCATCGGGTATTCCTGTTCGTTCGTACCGGAAGCATTTCTCATGGCGGACAAGCTTGTACCTATGCGCGTAGTCTTCTTGAGTTTGCCATAGACGCCCGGTTCGTATGATACAGGGCTGGGTTTTTGTTCCTCCCTCCTGCGCCCATATGCAGCGCCTGTACGATAACCTGGAATACCTCAAAAAGCCCGCATTCAGTCATGTCCCGGTTGATCCTCAGATTATTGGTGCCATAGGCGCCGCCGTTTTTGCCAGGCGCAATGGTCAGGTATAGGAACAGAACCCAATAATAATAGCTTTGCAAAAAAACCAAATGCAGATGATCGAAATTTATATAATGTAAATTTATTAAAAAAATGCTAATT
>CAZQLG010000286.1:0-4310 GCA_964594105.1 uncultured Desulfococcus sp.
CTTTTTTCTTTGCCATCGAAATCCGACTTTTTACGAGTTTGTTAAATTTTAATCGTTTCATGATTTCTCCGCTTGTTCGAATTCACTATCAATGAGTGCTTTGAGTTTTTCAATGTGCTCCGATTCTTCGGCTATAATATAACGAATTTTCTCCTTGATGGATTCATCCGGCACAAAAGATATCAGAATATCGTAAAAAAGAATGGTATCTTTCTCAAATTCAATAAAAATCCGGATGAGTTCGTTGGGTTCTGTTACCAGAGAAAAATCCACCTCTTTGAGCGAGAACGCCTGGTCGCCAAGATAATCCCGGACCAGCGCATCATTCATTTCCTTTAATGACTCATTTTCGTCAAGAATGCCATCAGTTCCTTTCAGGTCTGCAAACCATTTCGCATGCTGTCTTTCTTCTTGAGCCATCCATTCCAGCAATTGCTTCAGGCCTGCGTCATCAACGTAATCAAGAGCGGCCAGATAAGTTTGTTCTCCGTTTTTTTCGAGTTGAATCGCCATATCAAGGACTTCGGAAAATGAAAACAATAACGCCTCCTTTATTCAGTGTTTGCGTAAATATGCGCCCATGCATTAAATTATCATCACAAATAATACTTCGCACAGTAAACCAATAGCAACTTTTTCTTCAACTTTTGGTTCGGGAACAGGGTCCTCAATTTCTCCGGAACATCCTGAAAAACAGAGTCCTCCTATGATCATGGCAACCAGTATAAAACATTTTAAAATCCTTATTTTGCCGTCTTCCTTGAAAAAAATTCATATTAGCCCTTGACAAGAACCTAAAAAATGATATTTTTATATAAACATATATTGATATCTGGAAATGCTAATATGATTTGTTTAACATATTTCAAAGCGCTGGCGGATGAGACGCGCATCCGACTGCTTAATATTTTACAGCATCATGAACTCAGCGTAAATGAAATTGTGGTTCTCATGAAGATGGGGCAATCCAGAATTTCAAGGCATCTCAAGGTATTGACGGACTCAGGACTTCTTGAATGCCGAAGAGACGGTGCATGGGCCTTTTATTCCGCTGTCGGATCAAAAAATGCCGGACGATTTATTGATTCAATCCGACCGCTTTTTCAGATAGAACAGCGGCTTGTAGACGATCTTAAAAACGCGTCACATCTCATGAAAGAGCGCAGCATCAAATCTACAATTTTTTTTAATTCCATTGCATCGGAGTGGAACTATCTACAGCAAAAAGTGCTCGGAAATTTTGATTTGGACCTGGCTATTCTCGACTGTGTCGGGCAATGCCGATTTGCGGTGGACCTCGGATGCGGAACCGGGGGACTGCTGGCCGGCTTGCGGGGAAAAGCCGAGTTTGCGGTAGGCGTTGACAGTTCCCGTAAAATGCTGGATCAGGCTGAAAAACTTTTTTCGGGTAACAAAGAAAATATTGAACTCCGGCTGGGTGAACTTGAACACCTTCCGGTGGGAAACAGCGACGCAGACCTTGCGGTAATTTCTATGGTCATGCATCATCTGGTGAATCCGGAAAAAGTGGCGATGGAAGTCGCAAGAATCTTAAAAACAGACGGTATCTTTATTATCGCTGATTTTGAAAAGCACTCGAATGAAGAAATGCGGAAAAAATACGGCGACCGGTGGCTTGGATTTTCAAAAAATGAAATCCAAACCATTTTAGACCACAGCGGTTTTGAAAAACAAGAAATAAAAACATTTCAATTAAAACAATCAATTAACTTAAACATTACAATCGCGAGGAAAAAATAATGAGCTTAAATGGACAAGCAGAGACGATATTTCAGGAACTGGATCTGACCCTGAAAAACAAAGTGGCGGATATGTCTTTGGCCGAACTCGGGCACAAGGACATGCAGCTTTCAGAACGGGAGATGCCGGGTTTAATGTCGACCAGGGGAAAATACGGAAAGGAGAAACCGTTAAAAGGATTGAAAATAATGGGCAGTCTGCATATGACGATCCAGACCGCCATGCTGATCGACACATTATATGCGCTGGGCGCTGATCTGAGATGGGCCACCTGCAATATTTTTTCAACCCAGGACCATGCGGCAGCCGCTATCGCCGATACCGATTCTGCCGCTGTTTTTGCATGGAAAGGCGAGACGTTGGATGATTTCTGGTGGTGCACGGAGATGGCGCTGACATGGCCGGACGGCAGTGGCCCGGATCTGATCGTTGATGATGGTGGCGACGCAACCCTGTTTGTTCATCAGGGCGTAAAAGTGGAAAAAGACCCGTCTCTGCTTGAACAAACATATGACAACCCGGACATGAAGTGCCTGATGAAACGCATGAAGGCCTCCTATGAAAAAGATCCGCAGCACTGGCATAAAGTAGCTGAAAAAATCAAAGGGGTTTCCGAAGAAACCACCACCGGCGTCCACCGGCTGTACCACTTGGCAAAAAACAATGAGCTGCTGTTTCCGGCCATCAACGTAAACGATGCGGTCACAAAGTCAAAATTCGACAACCTTTATGGGTGCCAGGAATCACTGGCAGACGGGATCAAGCGGGCCACCGATATCATGCTGGCCGGTAAGATCATTGTGATCTGTGGATATGGTGATGTCGGAAAAGGCTGCGCTGCGTCCATGCGCGGCTACGGTGCGCGCGTTCTGGTTACGGAAGTCGACCCCATCTGCGCCCTGCAGGCAGCCATGGAAGGATATGAAGTGGTGACCATCGAAGATGCGCTCAAAACCGGCGACATTTTCGTCACCGCCACCGGTTGTTATCATGTCATTACCGGCGAACACATGGAACAAATGAAGGATGAAGCCATTATCTGCAATATCGGACATTTTGATAATGAAATCGAAATGGCCTACCTGCTGAACTCACCGGATTGCACGCTGATGAACATTAAACCCCAGGTGGATAAATGGACGTTAAAATCCGGTCGATCCATCCTCGTTCTGGCTGAAGGCCGCCTGGTGAATCTTGGATGCGCCACCGGCCACCCCAGTTTTGTCATGAGTAACAGCTTTACCAACCAGGTTCTTGCCCAGATTGAACTGGCAAGCGAAAATCATGAAAAACAAGTATATACACTACCGAAAAAACTGGATGAAGAAGTGGCCAGACTTCATCTTGACCGACTTGGCGTCAGACTGACAACACTGAACCAGGAACAGGCGGATTATTTAGGCGTTCCGGTGGAAGGCCCATACAAGCCGGATCATTACAGATATTAATCCTCTTTTTATATAATAATTTACAAAAGGCGGCGCGGATTCATTTCGCAGCCGCCTTTATTGTTTAAATTTTATTTATTTCTCCTGATATGATATTTTGAAAATGATAAAAAATTATATAGTAAGATAGACTTCAAATGAATTTATCCTTGAATAACATCCAGTTAGCCTTCACATCTCCCATAATGGGTGACACCATTCTTATTACATTTTGGACGTTTAAGGTCTGTTGGTCTTGACATATCGACAGCATGGTGTATACTCTTGGTGTATACATTACATGGAGGTTCAACATGATACGAACACAAATATATTTAACAGAGCGTCAACGTAACGAACTGGCTGCAATTGCTAAATCCTTTGGGAAAAAACAGAGCGTACTCATTAGAGAGGCCATCGACAGTCTCATTGATAAAGCCAGCAAGAGTCATAGACAACTGTTGCTTCGTGAGACTGCTGGAATTTGGAAGGATCGAACGGATCTCCCTGATTTTATATCAATTCGTTCCGAATGGGATAGAACCTAATTATGGCGAGACCGATTCTTATAGATACGGATGTTCTTGTTGATTTTTTCCGGGGACGCGATAAGGCTGTGGCCTTCGTTAATGAATACAACGATCGCATAATTTTGTCATCAATTGTAGTTGCGGAATTGTTTGCCGGTGTCAAAGGAGATGCGGAACAAATTGCCTTGCAGAACTTCATATCCCTCTTCCGTGTTGTTCCCGTGGATGCCGCTATCGGAAAAGCGGGGGGACTTTACAAACGAGATTATGGTAAATCACATGGCGTTGGCCTTGCAGATGCTATCTTGGCCGCCACTGCCGAAGTCGCAAATGCAGAATTAAAAACGCTCAATACCAAGCACTATCCTATGTTAAAAGGGATCAAACCGGCTTACAAAAAGTAAAAGGCCAACATCACACTTCAGCAGATAGCCATCGGAAAGCTGGCGGAAAGCTGGTGTCACGTCTTGAATTAAATCATTAATTAATATATCAAATGAAACGATTTAAAAAATACTATAAGCAGAGCTGCATGAAAAATTGTTGGAAAATAACAAGCTGAAGAAATGGTAGATGCAATAATGATTTAAGT
>CAZQLG010000287.1:0-4290 GCA_964594105.1 uncultured Desulfococcus sp.
TGGGATTGGTGGAATTTTTAACTTAGCCATCCAAATACTTTTTACGAGAGTGTCATTTATTGATATTTCTTTATTTGTCAGATTTCATGCTGACTAAAAAAAAATAACATGAAAAACTTCGTTGATCATCACTATAAACTATTCCGCCGGTCAGGTTCGTACCCCAAAAAATAAAATTGTAACACCGGAGGAAAGCCTTTCGGTATTATTTAATAATATTAGAGAAAATAGAAGCTCTTGTCAATTGATTCAAAAAAATTATGAAGCCGGCTGATGATGCTTGCGAAGCAGATCGGTTACTTCTTTTACTGGATTGAAGGTGATTTTTGGGACTTCCACAAAAGCGGTGTTCCAGAAAGCCATTGCACCATTCCACAGGCCGGGAAGTTCAAGGGCTTTGAGGTCCCGACCATTTTCTGATTTGTTTGAAATAAAAATAGCCTGGTGATCCACATATTTTGACAGATCGAATAATTCGCCCTGCCAGTTTTTGATGCCGCATACAAGATCCACCGGGTTAAAATGTGTCAGTTGGTTTAATAACGATTTCTGGCGGATGTCATCAATATCTATTTGGGCGGCCTCGACAATCTGCAGGGATGTGTTATTTTCATTATTTATTGTCCAGAATGGCCCCCCGCCGGGTTCACCGGTATTCGGCACCATGCCGCAGACCCTGAGCGGGCGGTCTAACAGATGGATCAGGGTTTTTTGTTTTTCCTCAACAGGCGCCGTCTTAAAGTTTTTTTGTAATTGGCAGGAGAGTTCGGTCTCTAAAAATTCGGTGGTTTTTAGAATGAGTGCGTCGGTCACCGGGTTCCGGATCAGCTGATTTAAAAAATAGAAAATCTGCTGCTGCAGCCCGAGGAGGTAACCGCATAGAATTTTTTTCCATTTAATCGTTTCCGAGATAAAATGGTTATGTGAGACATTGTCAATATTTTTTATAAATACAATATCGCCGTCCAGTCGATTTAAATTATTGATTAACGCACCATGTCCGCCGGGCCTGAACAGCAGGCTGCCGTCTAAAAGCCTGAATGGCTGGTTTTGAGAATCCACGGCAATGGTATTTGTATTGATTCTTTGCGTGGAAAATGACACGTCAAAGCTTGTATCAAGCTGGTTTTCGTAAACAGGTCGTATGTCCTGCAAAAAGGAGAGAAATTTTTGCCGGTGTTCGGGGGACACGGTAAAATGGAGCGTGCATTTATTGGTATCAGTCCTGGCATAACCACCGGCTTCCACTAAATGTTCTTCAAATGCGGTCCGGGAACGATTCTCATAGGAATGAAATTTGATTAAGCCTTTTGGGCGCATCGTATAATTTAAATATTTTTCTGTTAGTAAATGCTTGAGAATTTTTTCGGAATGGTGAGCGGCTAAAAGGGATTCAATGCTCATTTTTTCTTTAGAGATAGATGCCTTTAGATCATTATAGAATGCAAATCGACGGCAGTTTTTTATAAAAAAAACAAGCGCGTCTCCGGACAGGCGGTCTATAACTGCAGGGTTTTTTTCATTGTGTTGCAGTGTATGGTAAGCATAAATTAGTTTTTTGAACATTCGGGTGGCCGCCCCGGATGCGGGAACAAATTTGATTATTTTTTTTTTGAGACCCTGCGTTTCACATAAACGAATATACTGTTCCGCAACATCATTGGAAAACCGCTTGATTCCGTCTCCAACCGTGCAGGGGCGATCCAGCTTGACAAATGGTGTGCCCCGGTGAAACAATGCCAACTGTGAATAGATCTGCTCCGGGGTCTGGCCGATTTTTTTTATTTGATCAATGTCATGTTTGCTGAAGGTGAACTGATCCATTATCACTCCGGTCAAAGATTATCGAAAAATATTGCAATGCGACTGACGGCTTTTCAAAAGCGCAACGATTCTTTATGAATAACTATGGTATGAATAATTATTCTTCTCATCAATATAGCCGATATTAATAGAAAGTGACATAATGGTAAACACGAAAAAAATGTTTGACCTGAGTTCTCCTGTATTTGATTATGATGACTTTCTGGATCGGATTGATGGTGATGTCGATCTGCTCAAAGAAGTCGTTCAAATTTTTCTTGAAGATACCCCACGATTGCTGACAAATCTATACTCGGGAATCAAGAGCGGTGATAACGAGGCTGTGGAAAGAGCGGCGCATACCTTAAAGGGCGCCACAGCTAACATTTCAGCCAAACGATTGCAGCAGCTTTCTCAATATATTCAGCTGGCATTAAAAGAAAATGATGCCGCTGATATTGAGTCATTTATCAACCATTTTAAAGAAAATTATAAAAAATTAGACCAGGTTTTGAGAGCGTATTTGGTCGAATAGAATGTTACGATTTATTTTTAATGGGGTATGGGGTACTCCTGGTTGCTCCAGAACTGTCGATACATGGCATTTAAGACCCGGTTAAGCAGAAACATCAAGAGCTCATCGCATGGCATGTCACTCTCCAGTTTACGACTGAGGCTGTCATGGCGTTCGGTTTGAATTTTTAAGCTTTCCATTCCTTTTAAAATATTAACAATTTTCTCCCGTTTGGCTGCTGGCAGCTGGGGCTCATAAGTACCGTTTTCCCACCGTTTTCTATATTTAGAAACCTGGTCGGATGAGGCCTGATAAAGTTTTTGACCGTGATCTTTCAAATAGGGCTTGGAATTGATTCGCCGCTTGATCGTCTTTTTGATGACGGCTTTTTCAATTTGTAACTCGGCCTTCAGCATTTCAATAACCGATTCCGGTAGTTTGATATCCAGTTGGCTGAATTTGTCTGAATGACGTTTAATTTTTTTATGACATTCCATTGCCGCTGTACTCCAGAAGACCCAGCTGATACTTTTTAAGGCGTCTGGTAAGGGCTTTTTCTCCCTGACTGATTTCTTCTTAATTTCAAATATTTTCTGCATCAGCTTTGCTGTTTTTACAAACATGGTTTTTCCGGTAACCACGTTAAAAATCATGCCGATGGCTGCATACCAGTCCTGCATATATAGTACGCGATATGTTTCTTTGCCAAACAGTTTGTATAAAACGCTGTTTTTGAATAAATGATGCGGGGTCATGAACGGGAAAGTACCGGCAAGCAGGGGTTGTCTCATCTTATCAGGATCATCGGGGTGAAGGTGAACAGCTGTTTCCAGATCAATTAATCCTAAGGAATAAGCTTCCGGGTCATTTAAGAAATTATCCGCACCATCAAAGTTTCCGGCAATAAAAATATTGTCCGGCTTTAAATCCCTGATGGCAATCTGTTGATTTCTTAAATGATATAAAAGGGTTAAGGTGTTAACGATAAGCCCTTCAATTTTTTTTCGGTTGTTATCAAATACTTTTTTGCTGATATATTTTTCTGAAATACCTCTGTATTGAATGACTGCGGCTTCTTTTTCTTCCATCAAAATGTCAAGAAGCTGATTCAGGTCTTCTGAGAAAATATCAGACAGTTCATTTTCATCAATTTGAAGTTTTTCCCCTGCCAGTTTGAAATAAAACCATTCTTGTTTTTTGTAGACCGGAATCGTTTCATAATTATCATGCTGGGGGAGAAGAATATCAATGATTTTACCATACTCGTGATAGAGCTTGTTGATTTTGAAAAAAACATCATCATGCTGATTTCCGTAAAGGGCTTCAAATGCATAAAGATCTTCAAATATAGCGGTGTTTTTCAGCATTTCATTCTGAACGCGTGTTTTGTCATGAATTTTATCGATCACCTGGTTGAAAAAAGTGCTGCGGGACAGGCTCATGAAAAACACGAATCCTTTGCCGATTTTTAAGTATTTTTGAAGGCGGGGATGTGATGTCAAAAGCGTAATGTATTTATCTTCAAGCTGTTGCGTGTCTGTCTCAGAAGAGAAATCCAGGCCCGGAATCATGTTTAAAATAGCAGACAGGGTGGGGGAAAGGCTGTCAATGGGTGGGGTTAGGTGGTTTACGATATGGCGCTCATTGTTAATGTATGCCAGGTATTTTTCAAAATCAGTAAATGGTTTTGGCGGTATTTTGATGACCAGCTGATTATCGTAGATAACTTTAAAACAGGTGCTTTTACTTTCAACTGTGCCACCCAGCTGGCAAATACTCATGCGTCGGGTTTCCCATTCCACACCGGATCGGACACGAAGTTCATAGATTTCATCCGATCCTGAGCCGGTGGATAGTAATGCATATTCCAGTGCATTACTGCCCGGGTTCGGATTTTTGCATTGAAGTTTAAAAAGATTAAGAAAAAAATCGATTATTTGTTCTTTATCAGACATTTTCTCGCCTTTGAGGGT
>CAZQLG010000288.1:0-4282 GCA_964594105.1 uncultured Desulfococcus sp.
ACAGAAAAAGACTCAAGGCTGCACAGAAGAATGGCTCCTTTCTAAAAATTCTAAACTCTTAAAAAAATATGCGATTACCATGCTTTCAGAATTGGGGACAATGACAATCAGGAAGCGTTAACAATTCAGGAAATATATTCGAAATTAATCGGAGATGAAATTCGAAATGAGTTAATCATCAATGATGTGGTGGAATGTCATGAAAATGGCAGAAACTCCTTGGTCTTGACCACTCGTGTGGCCCATGTGAATTCATTGAGCGACAGTCTGAAAAGAAAAATACCGGATGTCATCAGTCTTACCGGCGGTATGGGGACTAAAAAAACAGCTGAAGTTTTACAAAAAATATCTTCAATACCAGAAAATAAACCTTTTGTTTTGGTTGCAACCGGTAGTTTTATTGGGGAAGGCTTTGATGAATCACGTCTTGATACCCTGTTTTTAGCAATGCCCGTTGCCTGGAAAGGGACATTGCAGCAGTATGCCGGCAGGCTGCACCGTTTACATAAGAACAAAAAGGATGTACAGATATATGACTATATTGATATTCACGTAAGAATGCTTGAAAAAATGTATGGAAAACGGCTTAAAAGTTATTCTGCTATCGGGTATAAGGCAAAAGTTGAAAATATTTCGGATTCACCAACAGATATAATTTTTGATGAACAAAGCTTTTTCCCTGTTTATTTGAATGACATAGAGAATGCATCAAAACATGTGTTGATTGTCAGCCCTTTTGTTACCAAAAAGCGTGTGATCCAAATGATGGGTTATTTTGAGAATATTTTAAAAAAGCAGGTAAAAATAACAATTGTCACAAGACCGGTTAACGATTTTACCGAAACCCAAAAAAGAACTTTGGAAAAGATATTTTCATTGTTAACAGATGCCGGAGTGAACATCGTGTTTAAATCAAAAATCCATCAGAAATTTGCTGTGATTGATGGGAAAATAATCTGGTATGGCAGTATTAATTTATTGAGTTTTGGATACGCTAAAGAGAGCATCATGCGCCTTAAAAGCGGAAATATTTCATATGAACTGACGAAAGATATGTAACTGATAAGGAACTATATGAATTTTCAACAGTGGCTGGATTTTTCTTCTCCAAAACGGGTACTTCTGGGATCAATAATCTTAGCGCTTAGTTATTACCTGTCTGCAAAAATGGGACTGGTATTAAGCGTAAAGCCCGATTATATTTCTGTTCTATGGATTCCCAATGCTGTTCTGCTCACGTCTCTTCTCGTAACGCCATATCGATACTGGATCTTTTTTTTAATCGCAATAATCCCGGCGGAACTGGCTGCTGACATTCCTGAAGGAATTTCTCTTAAAATGTCTGCCGGATTCATCCTTGCCGACTGGATAGAGGTGTTGATTGCCGCATCTCTGGTGAAAAAGCTGACAAAAGATGAATTCAAGTTCCATAGATTAAATCACCTGATTGTTTTTATTTGTGCAGCTGTCCTGATGGGGCCTTTTTACGCTGCTTTTCCCGGCGCTTATATTAACTGGTGCTTTTCACCTCAGGGTCCGTCTTTCTGGTCGCGTTGGATTATGTGGTTCATGGGGGATGCCCTGACCCATCTGACGATTACTTCAACCCTGTTTGTATGGTTAAAATACAGATACCTGGGACAGCGATTCCGGAAGCCCATTATCTTTTATTTAGAACTCACCGTGCTGATTGCGCTGATTGTTTTTTCCGTTTATATTGGAATGTTAAGTGACTCTGAAGCGATTCTGTCGAGTCCGGCACGCTACCTGCTGCCAATGCCGTTTTTATTGTGGGCGGCTGTTCGGTTCGGTCCCAGAACCATATTTACAGCTTCCTTTTTTATTACCATGATCAGCGTCTGGAATACATCACAAGGATATGGCCCGTTTACCAGCGTCATACCCTATGAAGGGGTATTTAATCTTCAGTGTTATCTGATGATTTCCCTGACACCGTTTATGTTTTTATCCATTTTGATGGAAGAACAAAAATTTAACAGGGACCAGATCCGACACAATGAAAGCCGGTTTCGGGAATTAGCGGATTTTTTACCTCAGGCAATATTTGAAATTGATCTGGAAGGGAAATTCACTTTTGTTAACCAGAGTGCGTTTGACCAATTAAAATATACATATGAAGATTTTGACAGCGGAAGATATACAGCCTTGGATATGATCACTGCCCAGGACCAGGATCGGGCGGCTCAAAATATTATAAAGGTTATGCAGGGTGAAGATGTCGGTTTAGAAGAATACGTGGCCCTTTGCAAAGACAATACAACGTTCCCGTGTCTGATCCGGGCAAGCCGAATTATTAGGGAAGGGGAAAATGCCGGTTTCAGAGGGTTTTTGATCGACATCTCAGAACTAAAAAGCATGGAAAAATACATTAAGGAAAGAGAAGAACGATATGATCAGATCGTGCAATTTTCACCGGTTGGTATTTTTGAGCTGGACCTTGTAAAAAGAAGATTTATCAGTGTCAATGATGTGATGTGTGGTTATACCGGATACAGTGAAAAAGAACTACTGGCAATGGATCCGGATGAATTGTTGACAGATGACAACCAAAAGCCCCTTGAAAAATTACTTGAAGATCTTTTTGCCGGAAAACAGGTGGCAAGTCCGGTTGAATATAAAATCCAAGCCCGTAATAAGCAGGAATTCCAGGTACTGGTCAACTATCGGTTTCATTTTGAAAGTGGACGCCCTCAAAAGGCCTCGGCACTGGTAAATGATATCACTGCTATCAGGAAGGTTGAAGATGAGAAAAAGATCCTTGAGGCACAACTGGTACAGTCTCAGAAAATGGAGTCTTTAGGAACGCTTGCCGGGGGGATTGCCCATGACTTTAATAATCTCCTGACCGGAATCCACGGGAATGTATCCTTAATCAAGTTAGATTCAGATCCTGATTTCAAACATTATGACAAATTAAATCACGTCGAGACATATGTTCAGCGGGCTGTTGATCTGACCAAGCAGCTTCTGGGGTTTGCCAAAGGCGGAAAGTATGAAGTCAGGCCCATTGATATTAATAATCTGCTGCTGGTATCATCTGAAATGTTTGAACGGACCCGAAAGGAAATCAGTATACACCGGGAATTTGAGGATGATATCTGGACAGTGGAAGTTGATCACAACCAGATTGAGACCGTGCTGCTGAATTTATATGTGAATGCATGGCATGCCATGGGGGGCAGCGGTGATTTGTTTTTGCAAACAGAAAACATGATCCTCTCTGATCAATACGCAGAAAAATTTGATGTCAAACCCGGAAAGTATATTAAAATATCCGTCAGGGACACGGGTATCGGCATTGATCCGATGACACAGAAGCGAATATTTGATCCGTTTTTTACCACAAAGGAAAAAGAAAGAGGTACCGGTCTCGGCCTGGCTTCTGCCTATGGTATCATTAAAAACCATGATGGGTTTATCAACGTTTACAGTGAGCTTGGAAAAGGGGCGGTCTTTAATATATTTCTGCCGGCCTCAGAAAAAATACCGGAGCGGAATAAAGTTGTACACGAGCAGATTCAGATCGGTCAGGAGACCATCCTGATGATCGATGATGAGAAGATGATCATAGAGGTCGGTCAGGAAATGCTGACAAGCATGGGCTATCGGGTCATTGCGACCGATAGTGGTGTAGAGGCATTAGAAATAGTCGCTGCCCGAAGAGAGGAAATTGATCTCGTGATTCTTGACATGATTATGCCGAAACTAAGTGGCCGCCAAACCTATGATCAACTGAAAATAATTGCCCCGGAGATGAAGGTCATTCTTTCCAGCGGATACAGTATTGATGGAGATGCCTCTGAAATTATGGAGAAAGGGTGTAACGGATTTGTTCAGAAACCGTTCAGTATGGAGACGTTGTCAAATAAAATCCGTGAAGTGTTGGATAGGATATGATAAACAATAGGGGTAATATTTTTAAACCGGCATTTAAATTTCCTTTAAGGGACGTGGGAAAAAATAATTACCCCAGATGGCGCAGGATTTTGGTTCGTATTCAAGGCGCGATGAAGCGTGCATATCGGGATATGTGAGCTTTATCGCAACAAAGAATAAGGACTAAAAAACATGCAAGGTGGGATAATTATTTTTTCCCACGTCCCTATCATAACGATGAAGAAGGAGAATCGATGCTGATGCCGTCAACAAATCCAAAACCGTTTTTAACGGATCGGATTTCCGGATTAAAAAAAGCGGTGCAGGAATTCAAACCGGGCATCTGCACGGAGCGGGCCCTCATCTGGACAAGATATTTTAAAAA
>CAZQLG010000289.1:0-4244 GCA_964594105.1 uncultured Desulfococcus sp.
CATCGACTACGTCGTCCCTCTCGGCTTACCCTTTCGAGCCTCAATCCCTTCAACCTTATGGCTTACGGCCTGCCGTCTCGCTATCCTACGCTTAATCTCGGGGATTACTCCCCTCGATCCAAGGACTCGCTACCCGGTGGCGGCCAACCTTCCGGGACGGGCTTCCCTCCCGCTAAAATATACGACCTTACCCGGCCGCACCGATGTTGAATGTTGACGGCTTCGTAAAAAGTCCAAATTCTTTGTTGCGCTGCATCCTTCGTATCTTCAAAGTACGCTAAGTACGAATCATTACTCAGGATTTGCGCGCCTCGAATTTGGCGCTTTTTTCTTTGCCATCAAAATCCGACTTTTTACGAGACTGTCAATGTTGGACGTTCAATCCCCTTCAGTTTGGTTATATTCCTTTCAGCCCTGAAAGGGCGGGACATAATTTTGCCAAATCCAATTTATTCATTTCATTAACAGTATGTTACGCCATTTCAGGGCTGAATCTGTTTTCTTTCTGTTCTTTTATTTTTTCATTCAACCCGAACACCCGCCGCTACATTATGTAACTTTTTTATAAAAAATTACATTGACAAAAAAAATTAATCCCCCTAAAAAATATAAATTAAAGTTAAGTCTGTTTATACAATGGCGTATAAAAAATGACTTACATTAATACACAAACGACAAAGGCGTCTATTTCCATGCTTACACGGGAAATAGGTGCCTTTTTTTGTTGAAGGATACAATGGTGTGTTCAAAAACATCTTAATCAAAAGCTAACATGGAGAACAAATCATGAGATTTTCAAAAAACAATGATGCATTAGGAACAACAAACCGTGGTAATCCTTGCGAATCAAGCCTCTGCACACTTTGCCGGGCAGATTGTAAGGGCAAATGCGAAACATGGCTGTCCAGTCTTGTAGGACGTAAACTGTTATATCCGAGAGATTTCGGCATGGTTACCGCCGGTGCCAACAATACTACTCATATCGGCTGCTCCTATAACAACCTCAGGATCCAGGGATATGCATACGGTTCAAACGGCCTGAACAAAGGATTGACCAATGATCCGGATGATTGTATTTTCCCGAATGTCAATCTGGAAACCGAATTTGGTAATGAAATAAAAACCAAAGCCCGTATTCCACTGATGACCGGCGCGTTAGGGTCCACCTTTATTGCAGCCAAATACTGGGATTCCTTTTCTATCGGCGGCGCCCTGTGCGGTATTCCGGTCGTTATCGGCGAAAACGTGGTGGGTGTTGACCGCGAATCAAAAATCGGTGCCGGCAAAAACAAAAAAGGTAAAATCAAGAGCGCTCCGGAACTTGAAAGACGTATTGACGGCTACCTGCGTTATTATGACGGATACGGCGCCATCATCGTTCAGCTCAATGTTGAAGATACCCGTAACGGCGTGGCCGAATTTGTTGTTGAAAAATACGGTAACAAATGCATCATCGAACTCAAATGGGGCCAGGGCGCCAAAGACATCGGCGGCGAAATCCAGGTAACCAGCCTTGATTACGCACTTTTCCTGAAAAAACGTGGATATGTTGTTGATCCGAATCCCGAACTGCCGGAAGTCCAGAAAGCATTTAAAGAAGGGGCCATCAAATCATTTGCCCGTCACAGCCGCTTGGGCGGAACCAACTTAGATACCGTTGATCAGGTTCGTGAAGATTTCATGAGCAGCGTGGATTACCTGCGCAAAATCGGTTTCAAAAGAGTGACATTAAAGACCGGTTCCTACGGCATGGAAGAACTGGCAATGGCCATTAAATTCTCCACAGACGCCAAACTTGACCTGCTCACCATTGACGGTTCCGGCGGCGGCACCGGCATGAGCCCCTGGAACATGATGCAGAGCTGGGGCGTTCCGTCTATTAACCTTCATGCTAAGGCCCATCAATACGCCAGCATTCTGGCTGCCAAGGGCGAAAAAGTGGTTGATATGTCTTTTGCCGGCGGTTTTGCCCTTGAAGACAGTATTTTCAAAGCAGTTGCTCTGGGCGCGCCATACACCAAGCTGATCTGCATGGGCCGTGCCATCATGATTCCCGGCTACCTGGGATCAAATATCGAAGGCGCTCTGCATCCGGACAGAAAAGAAAAAGTTTGCGGCAACTGGGACACCCTGCCGAAAACAGTCAGTGACATCGGCGGCAGTGCAGAAGAAATTTTTGCAGCTTATTTTGATCTTGAGAAAAAAGTCGGCAAAAAAGAGATGAAAAACATTCCTTATGGCGCGATTGCGTTCTACACCCTGGCTGACAAACTGGCCTGCGGCCTGCAGCAGCTCATGGCCGGGGCAAGAAAATTCAGCATAGACCAGATTGAACGAACGGACCTGTTCGCTGGTAACCGCGAAACAGCAGAAGAAACCGGCATCGCCCATGTTTCTGATTCCAACGATGAAACCGCTCAGAAAATACTCAACGCATAACGCGTTAATTTTTTTACCACCCTTCAAAGGCCTTTTCGTTTATTAAACGAAAAGGCCTTTGTCTTTTCAAGAATCCATTTCAACGATCACAATAAAATCCGGAAATTCATCCACTCTTTTTGGATTAATTTGAGCATTAACTCAATTCTATTGTTGAATTTGAATTTTTCAGGTGATAGAATTAATTATTCAGACGATTAAAAATTCAAAGCCGGGATGGACAAAATGAAAACCAGATTTGAAATAATCAGTGACGCCCGTGAAATTCTGGAATTGCCGGAATCGGCAACATTGCAACAAATCAAGAAAAATTATAAACACTTAATTAAAAAATGGCATCCGGATAAAAATTTATCCAATCAGAGAATTGCTGAGGATAAGACAAAAAAAATTATCCAGGCATATAAAGTCATCGCCCAATATTGTGATGATTACAAATTTTCCTTTACCCGGCAAGAGGTGGAAAAATATTTAAGCGACCAGGAAAAATGGTTTAAACAATTTGGCAAAGATCCGATCTGGGCCAATCAGAACAAATAAAAAAACAAACTTAAAGGAGGAAACAACGATGGCAAAGATGACCGAACGCATGATGGAACTGTTTAAAAAAGTACCTACCGCCGTACTTTGCACGGCCACCGGGGACGGCAATCCAAACGCAGTGCCTGTCGGCGCAAAAAAAATTATTGATGATGAAACCATCCTTATTTCAGACCAGTTTTTCAATAAAACCCTGGCCAATCTGAAAGCAAACCCCAATGTCGCGGTGACTTACTGGGAAGGCCATGAAGGATATCAGCTAAAAGGAACCATCACCATCGAAACATCCGGAAAACGGTATGAAGAAACCGCAGCATGGATTGAAGAAATGGGCAACAAAGCCGGGCTTCCCTTAAAATCAAAGGGCGCTGTCATTTTAAAAATTGATGAAATTTTCGGCCTGGCACCGGGACCGGGCGCCGGCAAAAAACTGGCGTAAACCATATCTCTGTTTTCCCTCATTAAGTATCTACTTTTTGAGGGGGACTGATAATTTCACATTCATTTTTCCAGACAAAAAAAGGAGGTGTCTGTGCCTGAAGAATTTAAAGCGGGTTGTGCCCGCCCCACCGGGGGACCGGTTGGAGAAACCGTTAAAACAGAAGAAACACATCAGGCAGCCAAACCAAAGGAGATAAAGTCCATGATACACGTCGGTAAAAAAGCGCCGGATTTTTCAGCCCCGGCCTATTTAAACGGTAAATTTGTTAATATTAATCTCTCCGAATATATCGGCAAATGGGTGGTGCTTTGTTTTTATCCGGGTGATTTCACATTTGTCTGAGCGACTGAAATTTCAGCAGTTGCTGAAAAACATGCCGAATTCCAAAAGCTCGGCGTTGAAGTGCTCTCCATGAGTATCGACAGTGTCTTTGTCCATAAGATGTGGAACGATTATGAACTTTCAAAAATGGTGGACGGCGGCGTTCCGTTTCCCATGATGTCGGATGCCGGGGGAAAAGTCGGCTCTATCTTCGGCGTCTATGATGAAGATGGCGGCGTGGAAACCCGGGGCCGGTTTATTATTGACCCGGATGGCGTGGTCCAGGGATTCGAAGTCCTGACACCGCCGGTGGGCAGAAATATCAGTGAATCCTTAAGACAAATTCAGGCATTTCAGATAGTTCGGGAAAGCAAGGGCACAGAAGCCACGCCATCCGGATGGGAACCCGGCAAGCTGACCCTGAAACCAGGCGTTGATCTAGTTGGAAAAGTTTGGGAGGTATGGAAAACAAGCATGGCATTTGATTAAGATAAGATAAGGT
>CAZQLG010000290.1:0-4180 GCA_964594105.1 uncultured Desulfococcus sp.
AATATATAATTCCCAGCATAATCATCTAAATAGCACCTCAGGTTTTTCGAACTTAAAAATCAGGGTTTCCCCGATTGACTTTAGTTTATTTTTATGTACAGTGTTTACTATAAAGATTATAGTTTTACCGTTGACAAAGCCAAATCCGTTGTGAAGCGGAGACGGAAAGCCACGGATCTCAAGTAGACAGCCGGGTTACCTCATAAAAAAGGTGCCCGGTTTTTTTATTTCCTGGCACAAAAAACAATTATTCATGGGGGGAAAAAATGAAAAAAGTATTGATGATTTTAGCAGTATTGACAGTATGTATTGCGTTTGCGTCCGGGCCAGCTTTCGGCTCAACCTATCAAAAAGGCATGAAATACGGAATATTTAATATTCTCGGAATTCAGGCAGATCATACCTATCATTGTGCAAAGACCTGGTATGGTTCAACCTCTTGCTGGTCATGGACCGGTGGAGAATCCGGAGGATCATACATTTCTTACTCTGGGGGATACGGCGACTATGGTGATGCCAAATGCACATCATCGAACTGGGGATGCCGCTATATTTATGCGGTCCAGGGCGTCTGCCATCAGGAAGCCAACCGCGGACTGTATACTTCCGGTAAAAATATTGCCAGAGGAAATGTTGGCGGATACTGGCTGACAGGCCCGGTTTACGGAACCTACGGCGAATGGTCATCATGGACCGTATGCAAGACCTCTTGCTGGCTGTGGTGGTAAGTAATTTATTGATATTTTAGAACACTCGTTTATTGACAAAAGCCTTCCTTTGTATTAACAGTTTTTGAGCTGTACAAAGGAAGGCTTTTTTTATATATCCACCTGGCCGGAAACATACCCCAAACCAGATACGGAAGACTGATGAAACCCTGTAAAGAAAACTCAATATTTATTCTTTTATTACTTGTTATTCTTCTGGTAATTTCCGGATGCAACAATTCCGATTCAACAAAAACCGAAGAGACTCAAAAAATCATTCCCCTGATCGTCGGAACCTGGCAGCAGACTGCTATCGGGAAAAAAGAAGTATCCGGTGTGGTTGTCAAAGTAACCTTTTCTGAGCACACGATGACGATGGATGCACCGGGATGTATGATCATCGGCGACTATACCACTGCCGACGGCGTGCTTACCTATACGGTCACGTCCACCCAGGGCGAACGGTGCGTAAAAAATCAGACGATCGGCCAAAGCGACAGCGTTCACTATCGTGTAACGGAATCAGAATTAATCCTGACCCCTCTTTTGGCCAAAAAAGAAAATCAATTGGTATATAAGCGGATTAACGCCGATCAACACGAATAATATCATTTCATTGTCATTATTTTAAAAGGGCGAAAGAATGAAAAAACAAAATAAGCTCATATTAACTGGATTATTTCTTGGATTTATCGCAATTATTTCAATGTCGGCTTATCTACTTTTAAATAATGAATCGATGGATCAACTCCCTGTGGTTTCACATAAAAAAATAATTCCGCAAGAATCTCATGATATCGTATCTGATGCTGATACAAAAAAAATACCGGTACCGGATGCTACTCATGAAAGCCCGCCCCCTCTTTTGAAACCGGCAGATGCCGGAACATCGAAAGACCCCTATGTTTCATATCCTGAATCATTGCTTGAAATTTTAGGAATCGACATGGACGAACTCATTGAAGAGCGCGATGCGTTTAAAAGCACAATTATCCATGTCGAATGGATGGATCGCATTAATGAAATCCTAAAAGATCTTGACCCTGAAAAAAAAGCGGCAATCATTAAAAATCATACATCGCTTCTGTATATAAAAGACAAGCTTAACGAAGCTTACCTTACCGGAAAAATTGATCACGAAACGTTTAAAAAAGCCCTGGCTGATCTAATGAAATGGCACCAGAGAACCTATGAATCCATTCTTACAGACGCTGAATATGAAGCCCTGTTTGAAATTTCACCGGATAAAGTTAATGACACAATAGATGCATTGATTGACCAAACCCCGGATTACAGCTTTATTCTTAACCAGGAAATACCGGCTGACGAGGTCGCAAAGCAGGTCCAGGGGTTTAAACTGGAAGAAGTCAATTCTCATTTTAAAAAAATGATCCTCGACCGGGACGATCTCGGCAAACAGATCAATGCCGGAGAAATAACGCTCGATCAGGCAAGAGGGATTTTAAACGAAAGCCAGCAGGTCTTTATTGGTAAATGCAAGGAAATATTGACTGAAGATGAAATCAATACAATTTTTGGATCTGTTGAAGCGCTGGAAGCCGGTGCTACGCAAACCGAAGCACCAAAAGTTCTGGGCGATACGGATGAAATGGAGCTCGGTTTTAAAATTGAAAACCCGGAAACCAGCATAGAAAATGTCACCCAAAAGATCGATCAAAATAAAATTGACGATATCCAATTTTTTTACCAGCAAAGGGCGATGGAAAGAGAGGAACTTATCGAAAAGCTGGAGGCTGGCGAGCTCACACCCGAAGATATCGAAAACATGTCCAATGAAATGGATGCAGTGTTTGAGGATAACTGCCGGGACACATTAACAACAGACGAGTATAAATTACTCTTTGATAACCCTGAAAATAAAGAATCTGTTGAATCCCCTGCCCCGGAGACCTTAAAAGAATTAACCGAACAGGAGGTCTCTCCGGACAATACAAATAGTGAAAAAAAAGTTGAAGAATAGAGACCGGGAATGAACATAGACGTTAAATTTACTTTTTTTTTATCTCTTTTCCTGGTGATCATACATGCCGGTTCCAGTACCGCAAAATCCCCCGCCTTTTCTTATCCCGATTCACTCCTTGTGAAACTGGGGATCGAATCACAGAATAGTATCAAAAATCAGAAAAAATTCAGGGGTGATCCAATCCACACGCAATGGATGGCCCATGTTCATGACACAATGCCTGACATTGATCCAGACAAAGAAGAAGCAATCATCAAAACACATACATTGCTTCTTTTTATAAAAGATAAATTGGATAAAGACTATTTCAGCGCCCAAATAAATAAGCAGGAATATACAACCCAACTTACCGGGGTGATGAAATGGTTTCAGGAGGCCAATCGTTCTTTTTTAAGCATAGAAGAATACAATGCCCTGTTCGGGATATCGGACCCGGATAATGAAACATCGCCGGCCAACTCAGATGGAAAACTCGGTTTTCCGATCAAAAATCCGGAAACCACCGGTGAAATGATAAAAAAAAGGTTCGATGACACAACGATAAAAAACATCTCCCGTTTTTATCAGGAACACTCACGGGAACTTCGGGATATGAAAAAAATATACGAAACCGAAGACTTCCGGGGAGAAGATGCAAAACAAATCAAAAATGATATACGAATGGTAGAAAAAGAATTACAGGCCACCTTTATGGCCCACTGTCGCAATCTCTTAACCGTTGAACAACTTAAACTGCTTTTTGGCAACCGGACAACCGAATAACCCGCTTTTGCCCCTATTTATAATCAGACACAAAACGCATCATAGATGGAGCAGACATTAAATATGAAATTAAACCCAGCATCCCTCATTCCCGCATTAATGTTCTTTTTGATCATCACCCTGACCGTTTATGCCGGCGCAACAGAAGCGAATTCATCCCCAAAAGCGGTCGTTGAACAAACCACCTTTGAGTTTTCTCCGGTTATTGCCGGAACCGATGTGACTCATCGCTTCAGCATAAGCAATAAAGGGGACGCGCCTTTGAATATCCCCGGGGTATATTCAGGGTGAGGATGCCTGACGGTCTCGTATTCGAGACAAATCCCTCCCGGCGGGACGGGTGAAATTACATTAAAGGTCAAAACAGAAGGCAAGGCAGGGAAAAAAATCAAACAACACGCAACCGTATATACGGATGATCCAAACGTTGCTACCATTGAGCTGACCCTGACCGGGGAAGTCATTTCAGCGGCTGATGTAAACCCAAGAGTTGCGCGCCTGACCGGCCAGGCCGGTGAACCGATTTTTACCGATGTTACTATTACACCTCCGGCCATCAATAAATTTGATATCACCGATGTGAGAGCTAAAGATGGCACAAACATCAATTTTAAAATGGAAAAAAAAGTCAAATCAGACCCGAAGCATTTTATGCTCCACATTTCAAACATAAAACCGGACCCGGGCCGCTATTTTGATAAAATTACGTTAAAGACCACCAGTGCCA
>CAZQLG010000291.1:0-4166 GCA_964594105.1 uncultured Desulfococcus sp.
TTTTCCGGCAGTGTTTGAAAAAATTAAGTTGCAACTTCGTGTCACAATTAAAAAAGAAATTTTTTATCTGTTGGTGGATTGGTTGTCAATAGTTTTTTATTCCCTTGAATCAGAATAAATGAATCGGGTTTTGGCAAAATCATGCATGCCCTTTCACCCCCGGGTATCGCCCGCCAAAAGGTGCATCCGGCAATGGCTCATAAATCAAGGAATTTTTTGGCGTCATCCAGGCCTTTGTCCACGCGCTCAAGAATCTCTTCGGCAATGGATTCATCTATGATCAGGGGCGGCAGGAGCTGGCTGATTCGGGTGTCGTTGTTTGCGTAAACACTTAATATCCCGTTATCATAGAGTGTTTTGGATAGAATGGGACCGCAATGCTCATTAACCATTTCAATCCCCATCATCAGCCCAAGCTGCCGGAGGCCCACTAAAATTTCAGGGTGTTTTGCCTTCAGTCGCTCAAATCCGTTTTTAAAAATTAACGCCAGGTCACGGACATTTTTAAGGAAGCCGGGGCGGGATGTAATGTCAAGGACAGCCAGAGCCACCGGGCATCCCACCTCAGCCCCGCCGAACGTGGAAATATGAACAAAGGGGTCTTTTTGAAAAAAAGATTCCAGTTCCGGCTTAAAGCAGGTGGCCGTGATCGGGTAAATACCGCCGGACAACCCTTTGCCGGTAACAAAAATATCAGGCACCGCATCAAAATTTTCAAACCCCCACATGGTACCGGTTCGGCCCAGTCCGGTTTGCACTTCGTCGAGAATGAGCAGCGCATCGTTTTGATGACACAGGTCAAGGGCATACGCGTAAAAATCACGCTCCGGGATTGGCATGCCGAAGGTGGCCGGAATGGTTTCAAAAATCACGGCTGCCGTGTCTTTGTCAACAGATGCAGCCAAAGCGGCTTTGTCATTAAAAGGGATCTGAATAAAACCCGGAAGATTCGGGCCAAACGGGTCCCGGTATTTGGCATTGCCGGTGGCAAGGGCAAGTCCGGTATGGCCATGATAGGCGCCATTTGCGGAAATAATTTTCTGCTTTCCGGTATGTCCCCTGGCCAGTTTCACGGCCAGGTCAATGGCTTCGCCGCCGCTGACACCGAATACCGTGCATGAAAGATCACCGGGAGACAGGTCGGCAAGCCTTTGAGCAAGCATTGCCCGGGTTTCACTGATCAGGTGGTGATTTCCGATATCCAGTTCATCAAGGCTTTGTTTGAGAGTGTCAATGATTTCCGGATGGCGGTGGCCGAGGTTGAAAACGCCGCCATTGCAATGACAATTGATCAGACGATTTTCCGTTTCCGCGTCCCACACATAGGGGCCTTGTCTGCGGCCAAACACAAAATCAATGCCAACGCTTTTGAAAAAATCGGCCTTTCCGGAAGATACATGGTCGGAAAATTGTTGAAAGATTTTATCTTTGGGGTCTTTGCCGATATATTTCATAGCACGCCTCCGTTTTGAAAAGGTTTACAGATTACATCAACACTTTATTAAGCAATGCCTTGATCTGTTTGGGTTTGACGACATTTTCTTCGATCATCCATTGCAGGGCCAATCCTTCAACCATCGCGAGCAGGCCGGTGGCGGATACATGCTGTTCGCCGGCAGATGAATTTTTAAAAAAGAGGTCCGCCAGCTGCTGCCGGTATACCTGGTAAGCCTCTTTCAGGGCATCCCGGACCGGTTTTTTTTCAAATCCCATCTGCACCAGATTGTAGAGCACCCGGTTCAGACCGGGATTCAGCACCATGAATTTTGCCAGAAAATCAATGGCCGCTGGTATTTTTCGGCTGTCGCCTGAAATTGCCGATAAAAGTTTTTCCCACTGGTCGTAATAGCTTGACTGCAAGCTTTTTATTAGTTCGGCAATAATTTCGTCCTTGTCGGTAAAGTAATAATGAATCACACCATGGGGCAGGCCGGCCCTTTGGGCAATTTTTTTAATCGTGACCCGTTCATGCCCTTTTTCCGCCAGGCATTCATATAATGCCTGCAGGATTTGTTTTCTGCGTTCAACCGCGTGGCTTTTTCTTCCCACGGTTCTCCTTTAAAAAATTGTTTGGTCAACCAACCTAACTTTTAAAATAAAATAAGGATGAATTGAAGTCAACTGCTTTTTAAGCATTTGCCGTCCAATAGCTCATAAAACGCTGACGCATAGCGCCCACGGAATTCATCCGTAAGAATTTTAATAAAACAAGAGGGTTATAAAGGTATACGATATAAGATGGAAGGAAGAAAAGGAGAGGATTGGCGTCCTTGACATGATATTTTATCTAAGCCATACTGAAATTTATAAAAATGAATGCATGGCCTTTTAACACGGAAAAGATCCTGTCCCATGAACGAAGAATTTGAATCCATTGTAAAGCAGATCAGCCGCGTTTTAATGGGCAAAGAGCCCCAGATACGCCTGGCTCTGACCTGCCTGTTTGCCAGGGGACATCTCCTGATTGAAGATTTGCCCGGGATCGGAAAAACCACCATGGCCAAAGTTCTGGCCAAATGCATGGGGCTTGATTTTCAAAGGATTCAGTTCACCAGCGACATGCTGCCCGGTGATATTCTGGGCGTATCCATTTTCGACCAGAAGGCCGCAACGTTTTATTTCCATCCCGGACCGATTTTTACCCAGGTCCTGCTGGCGGATGAAATTAACCGGGCTACCCCCAAAACCCAGAGCGCCCTTCTTGAGGCCATGGAAGAACAGCAGGTGACCATTGAGGGTGAAACCCGTGCTTTGAAACAGCCCTTTTTTGTCATAGCCACCCAGAATCCTTTAGAACATTCCGGCACGTTCCCCTTGCCCGAATCCCAGTTGGACCGGTTTTTGATGCGCATTAAACTGGGATACCCGGACAGGGCGGCGGAAAAAAGAATTTTAAAGGGGGAGGGGGCCCAGGCCGTTTTAGAAGCCATGGATTCCTGCATGCTGCATGATGATGTTTTCAGTATTCAGTCTAAAATCAGCGAAGTCCACGCATCAGATACCTTTATCGATTATCTGCAGGATATTATCCAGTTTACCCGCACTTCCCCCCGGTTTAATGTCGGTTTGTCACCAAGAGCCGGGCTGGCGCTTCAGCAGGCGTCCCGTTCATGGGCCTATATGAAGGGAAGAGATTATATGATCCCGGAAGACCTCCAGGTGGTATTGCCATGGGTGGCGGGACATCGTCTGCGTTCCCGGACTGAAGGGCTTGAAATACCGAGAAAGAGGCTCATGGAAATATTTTCAGAGGTGCCGGTGCCGCTTTGACAAAGCAGTCTGAACAAAAAAGAGTTTTGCCTGTAAAATCTGACACCCTGCCTTTATCCTTTAATCGTCACCGGGTCTATATCCTGCCTACCGTACACGGGTATTTATTTCTTTTTATTCTCTTTATCATGCTCCTCGGCTCCATCAACTATAATAATAACCTCGGTTTTCTACTGGTTTTTCTATTGGGCAGCATCACACTCGTTTCCGTGATTCACACCTACCGGAACCTGCTGGGGATCGAAATCCTATCCGTGTCATCCCAATCGGTTTTTGCCGGAAAGACTGCTCTGTTTAATTTTCTGCTCCGTGCCGGGATAAACCAGCGCAGTTCCATCGGGATAAAAATTGATAAAGAAGATACCGTTTTTGAAAATATTAGCGAAAAATCAGATGAGATGATTGCCGTTAAACTCAGGGCCCAGTCTCGCGGGATTTTGAGGCCTGCCCGGACAGTCGTATGGAGCCGGTATCCGTTAGGTCTGTTCAGGGCATGGACGGTGGTTACGCCGGATGTCTCATGTGTGGTTTATCCGAACCCGGTTGCCGGCCCCCTGCATGTTGCCGGACAGCAGGGCGGGGATGATTCCGGTGACAATCCGCTTCAGAGCGGGGCGGATGACTTTTCCGGCCTGAAACAGTATCAGCCCGGTGATCCGATCGGCAGGATTTCATGGAAAAGTCTTTCCAAGGGGCTGGGTGTTTTTACCAAGGAATTTTCCGGTGCCGGCGGCACGTCAATAATGCTGGATTATGATGCCGTGAATACCAATGAAGTGGAGCTTAAGCTATCTCGTCTGACAGATATGGTGATCAAGGCGCATAGCATGAATGCAGAATACGGTCTGCTGCTTCCCGGTCGGACCATTGCGCCGGACAACAGCGACCGGCATAAA
>CAZQLG010000292.1:0-1678 GCA_964594105.1 uncultured Desulfococcus sp.
CTTTTTTAATGGTCCAGGCCCGGACTTCATCTTCGCCCACCGTGAAAAAAGATATCAGGCCGAGCAGCTTATATGATTGCTTGACTACGCGGTCGGTTGCCGCTGCGGATATTTCAAACTCCTCCAGCAGTTCAGCGGATTCTTCTTCGGTCATCTGGGCCAGTTCGTGTTCGAGTTTTCCCCGGATGATCATGCAGTCTTCCTGTTCAAAAATCGGGGAAGCCTCCGGGAGCGCATCGTCTTCATCTTCATTGTTAAATAATACGAGCATGGGCTTGGCTGAATAAAAAGCATAGCCTTTTAATTTGTGGGCAAAAGCCAGGTGCGGGTGTCGACGCAAGGGAGTTTCCGATTCAAGGGACTGGTTGCATTCATCCAGCAGTTCACGTTCTTCCGGATCTGGCTTTTTTACTTTTTGGGCTTCTACTTCCATCCGTTCAATGCGCTTTTCTGTCTGTGCCAGGTCCATGAGTATCAGATCCTGGTCAAGAGCTGAAAAGTCGGTCGCCGGATTGGGTTCTTCAAGGCCGAACATTTTGAAATTCCGGATTACATGGATCAGGGCGTCCGCATCCCGGACCGCCGTCCATGAAGCATCTTCTTTACCGGAATCTTTTGCCCGGCCGGATTTTCCGGGAAGGAAATATTCCACCTGGGCGTAGATTGTTTTTTTCGGGTTAAAAATTTCACTGAGCTGGTCGATGCGTGCATCCGGAACCCGGATGGTTCCCAGTCGGTTTTCCATTTTATTGCCCGCTTCGGAAAATTCTCCGGTTAAAGCTTCAAAAGTCGTTGTTTTGCCGGATCCGGCCAGGCCGGTAATGCCTAATTTCATGATATGCTACTCCTGCTATAACTATCTAATTTATATTGAATAATCCGCATGTTGAATCCCATATGGTGGTTGCCAGTTGCTCAGGGTCTGCGTCTAAAACGTCGGCAACCTTCATTAAAACCGAACGGACAAAAGCCGGTTCATTGCGTCGGGTTTTATTTTTTTCCGGCGCCGGGGTAAGGTAAGGGGCATCGGTTTCCACCAGTATCCGGTTTTTTGGGATATGCGTTACCAGCTTTCGTAAGTTTTCTCCCCGTGTTTGAATGGTGATAATGCCGGTGATGCCGATATGCAAGCCGAGTTTGAGGTATTCGTCCAGTTCAGTGCTGTCACCGCTGAAACAGTGTACCACACCTTTGCAGCCATTGTCAGTATAATGTGCCTTTAAAATTTCAAGAAATCGTCCCTTTGAATCCCGTTCATGGAAAATTAAGGGCAGATTTAATTCCTCTGCGGTTTCAAGCTGTCGGATAAACCACTTTTCCTGGGTTTGCTGTGGAGAATACATTCGGTTAAAGTCAAGGCCGATTTCTCCCCATGCTTTTACCCGTGGATTTTTTGTCATGGTTTTTAGATGGGTTAACATATTTTCATTGCAGGAAGTTGCATCATGGGGATGTACCCCCACAGCGGCATAACATCCGGGGTATGACTCAGATATTTCAATGGCCTGGGCACTGGTTCGTTCAGTGATGCCGACGATCATCATGGCGTCAATGGAGGCGGCATTTGCGCGATCGATAACCTGGTTCATATCTTTGGCATAAGATTTATCATTTAAATGGCAGTGACTATCAAAAATTTTCATAAATCGCCTGATCTGATTTTTATATATTTGTTTTT
>CAZQLG010000292.1:1778-4135 GCA_964594105.1 uncultured Desulfococcus sp.
TTTCCCTGGCCGATGCGGGTGTCTCTGGAGATAGCAATCAGGTGGTTGGTAAAGGCTACGGCCGTTGAAAATGCGGCTGAAGGGGGCAGCTTTTGTGCTAAAAATGCGGCGAACGCGGAAGCAAAGGTGCATCCTGTGCCGTGGGTGTTTTTCGTTTGATAACGGGGGTTGGTTTCGATGATTTCCCGGATTTTGCTGCCGTCTTTCAACAGCAAAATGTCTGTGACGCTCTGGCTGTCCGTGTCAATATGCCCGCCTTTTAAAACGATTCCGGACAGATTGTCAAATCGCTGAAGCAAATCAAGCCCGGCGGTTTTAACGTTTGTGATTTCTTTTCCATAAAGTGTTTTGAGCTCATCATAGTTGGGGGTAATATAAGTGGCGCGGGGAATGATATGTTCGGTAAGTGCGGCAACTGCCGGGTCGTCTATCAGACTGTATCCGCTGGTGGATATCATGACCGGGTCGCAGACAATCGGGGTGTCCTTTAAGTATGGTGCGATGATTTTGCAGATATCAGCGTTGGGCAGCATGCCGAGCTTGATAATGTCCACGCGGATATCCGATAAAACCGCATCCAGCTGCTGTTTTACAAAGTCAGACGGAATGGCCATGGCGGCCGTCACGGCCCGGGTGTTTTGTGCGGTTAGCGCGGTGATGACCGATGCGCCGTAAACCCCGGCAACGGTAAATGTTTTAAGGTCCGCCTGGATGCCGGCACCACCGGACGGGTCGGAACCGGCAATGGTGAGAACCGTGGGGACGAAATTATTTGACGACTTTTTTAACGTATTCATAAACTTTCTGGTTGGTACACACTTCATAATACTTGTTATTTGTCTGTCCGACACTGCTCAGGTCATTTAAAGAGACTTCAGGAATGAAGGCTTCCCGGATAATCAGGCGTTGAAAATTTCCGGCAGTTGTCGGAAATTTACCGGTATAAAGAGCCAGGGGTTCATTTCCGATTCCCGGAATTTGACATTCAAGACGATTCAAGTGGATTTCTGCTGACAGTTTTTTAAATCCTTTTTGTGATAGCTGGACGCCTTTTACATTGTATCGAAGCGTTTTATAATTAAACAAAATGGATGTTTCCGGGGTCAGGGCCGGCTGTAGTTCATAAACATTAAACGGCAGTTTCTCTTTAGACAAATGTTGGCGCAGGGTTTTGTCGCACCGTGACAGCTGGTCAGCGTCATTGATTGCTGGCGAAATCATGATTTGTTTCTCTTCATCGTAAAAAAAAGTCGGCGGTGCATTGGAAAATCCGATCCCCACCCCAAGCTCCAGCCTTGGGAGTCCTTTTTTTCTGTTTGTTTTATTGTATTTTTTTACAATCATAAGAATATTGATCGCCAGGCCGCAGGATCGGGAAACGCTGTACCATCGGCCCGGCGTGTCCTGATGTTCAAATATCGACAGAATAATGGCATCCCCTTCGATGAAAATTTTGACTGCCCCATACAGGGACAGGATTTTGCTGATCGGTTCAAAAAAATTAAAGCTGAAATTAGATGCCGGATTTAACTTTTTTGATTTCATCTGTTCAATGATCGCAGTTGAACCTCTGACATCTGCTTTGAGAACCGCATGGTTAATAATTGGTTTTTTATCAAAAACATCTTCATAAGATAATTTAAACTCATAAAGGCATTGATTGCTTCGGGATAGATTAATAATTTTTTCATCAGTGGTAATGTTGATACTGTCGGAAGTCTCGCTGATCAGCAGGTTGTTTTTCACGTCTCGATGATAATATGAAAGATTTTTCAAAAATTGGAGTAAGTATTTTTCCCGGGATTGCCTGGAAGTCCTCCGGATACTGCGTATGGTTCGTTTCATGGGGGATAGCGGAAATGATTTTCCAAAATATTTTTTAAAGCGTTTCAGTTTTCTGATGGTATTTTTTCTGGCTTTTGGAACAACCAGATACTGCAGGCATTCCTGGGGTGATAGGGGGGGGCAGTATCGTTCAAAAATTGGCCGCATCTGATAGGCCGCAACAATTCCATCCATCATTTTTTCTTTGGATAGAATTTTAATTAATTGATTTAATAATTTTTTTTGAAGGCGAAGCGTTTTTTTTAGGGTGAGAATTTTTTGAGGATTCTCATTTTGCTGTTTGAGTTTTTTTAATACCGTCTGCGAGTGGAAATAATTAAATAATTTGTCGATATTATCGATATGCTTAATCCATTCGTCCGCCCTCGTGTCATATGGCGCGATGTAGTCTTTTAACGATTCCGGATGATTACCTGCTATCGTGGTATTGATTTTTTCGGATTGACTGTCCATGCGGTTTAAAAATGCAGTCAATAGATTGATTAATGTATTATAGTTGACCGGATCTTCCA
>CAZQLG010000293.1:0-4126 GCA_964594105.1 uncultured Desulfococcus sp.
TTTGGTGTTTTGCTTGTTTTTTTCTCAAAAATTTCAAGAATCAGAATTGCATCAGTGTATATTTTGTAAATAATTCTCCAGGTGAGGTTTTTATTATTTATTCTTAACAAACTCGTAAAAAGTCAGATTCCGATGGCAATGAAAAAAGTTCCAAATTCGAGGCGCGCAAATCCTGAGTGATGATTCGTACTTAGCGTACTATGAAGATACGAAGGATGCAGCGCAACAAAGAATTTGGACTTTTTACGACGCCATCATTCTTAATTCATGACAGTTTCAATGGACGGCATCGGTCTTGATTGAGGCAGCGATAAGATCATCCCTTTCTGGATTTGGCGCAACAAATATCCGGCTTCAATTCTGGCATTTTCAGAAAAAGGAGGTGTTGTGATTTCACCGTGCATCCATATCAAGGGTCTGTCATTCGGGCTCATGGTTAAGCTATATGTCAAATTTGACATATAGTCAACGTGGTTTCTTTGTTTTAATGTTTTTGATTCAATAATTGTTGGTATCCACATGGTCTTTATCTATATTTAACTGATATTATTATAATCTTTCTAAAGAGGTTAAAGTTGATCAGTATATTAACAAGACTTAAAATATATTTAACTTGACAATAGCGTTGCCTATATTGTACTTGTTTTCCAAATGGACAACACTATAAATATTGACAACAATGGGAAGCAAGTTGAAAATTATTGATCAGCTAAAAATAAATCTGAATGATCTTATACCAATTCCGGAGTTCTGTCTTGATATTGATGATAAAATTGATCCTGATAGTGCCGGTGGCCCCGATTTTTTAGCTTGTGTGAGTTATAATAACCAGAAGTTTGAACTGGCCGGAGAAATACTATATCAAAAATATTTACCGGTTTTCAAAGACAAGATTATAAAATTGGAATCATATATTGAACAACGTCAGGGCGTGTACGGCCTTATCGTATCCCCATATTTAAGTAAAAATAGAAGAATTGAATGTAAAAGTCAAAATATTAACTATATAGACCTGTCTGGGAACGTATTTATAAATCTTAAAGGTCTGTATATCGAACGGGAGGGGTTCCCCAATCTTTTTCCTGAGCAAAGAAAAGGCAGAAGCCCTTTTTCAGATAAAGCATCACTTGTTCTTAGAGCGATGATGCTGGAGAAAGAAAAAATATGGGGAATCAGACAGTTGGCAGGAAAGGTGGATCTTAATCCCGGATTTGTTTCAAGGCTGGTTCAGGAGTTAGAGGAAAGAAAATATGGTGTTCGATCCAACTCAAAAATTAAATTGATAGCGCCAAAATTTATTTTAAGTGATTGGCTAAGGGATTATAACTATAAAAAGAACCGAGAATATAAATTTTTTTGTTTAGCGGAAAGTCCTGAGCAAATTATTGATCGGCTGCGAAGTTTAAACATTCCTGATAAAAGAAATTATGTTTTGAGCTTCCATGCGGGAGCAAATCTGATTGCACCCTATGCCGTGTTCAATGAAGTGCACATCTATATTAAAGATCATGAGGATATAAAATTCTTTAAAGAAAGTCTGAACTTGATGGAAGCCGAACAAGGATCAAACGTTATCTTGGCGATTCCCTTTTATAAGCATTCCGCTTTTTATCAAAAACAAAAAGTAAAAGATTTATGGGTGGCTTCAGATCTTCAACTTTATCTTGACCTTTACCATTACCCATTGCGTGGTATAGAGCAGGCGGAATATCTATATGAAAAGAAGTTGAAACCTATAATAGAGGCATAATCCTTCGTGGCAGACATTTTTAAAGCCGGATTTTTAAAGACATTATGGATAATCCGGGAGTATTTATCCCAGATTGTAATCGGGGGCGGCTGGGTGCCGCTGATATATTATCATTATCTCATCGGGGATAAGTCCTTAAATCCTTTAAGAACGCTGGATATTGATTTTTTTGTGGGCGATAATGTTCCTGTAATCGGGTCTGAATCCCTGGATCAGTTGCTGACCAAAGCAGGGCTAAAATCTGAATTTAAGAGCCTTGATACGCCACCGGTGGTCCATTACGAAGGGAAAATTGAAAATTTTGATGTTGAAATCGAATTTTTAACGGATCAGATCGGTTCAAAACAAGACAAGGTAATAGAAGTTCAAAAAGGATTACATGCTGAGGTGTTAAGATATATATCGATTTCACTCGAAAATGTAATAACGGTCAGTATTGATGATTTTGTTGAAGTGGAACGACCTCAGCACTTTCAAGTAAGAGTCCCGACGCCAGCGGCCTTTATATTTCATAAAGGTCTTGTATTTAAAAAACGGAATAAACGGAATAAAAAGGCAAAGGATCTTTTTTATATTTTTGATGTTCTGGTGAATTTTTCAAACAATATAGATTATATTCTCAATGACTTTGGTCTTTTGAAAAATAAGTATAAGCCATGGTTTGAAAAGTTTATATCAAACATGGAAATGTATTTTGCAAATCTGACCTCAGAGGGCATTCAACTGGTTTTAGAGCAGCGTCCTATAAGCAGCTTGCCCCGGCTTACAGATGCTCAATTCAGTGCCTTTGTTTACGGAACGTTTCAGGAATTGATAAGTAATATTAAAAAATAATGGCCAGGAAAATAATAGTAAATACCCGTTTTTTTGCATCTTATGAAGGTTTGCAGGCTTTGCTGGCAGATAATTTTATAATAGCTTGAAATTATAAGGTGGTATAATGACCCTTTCACGCCGGCGACAGGGGTTCGAATCCCCTTGGGGACGCCATATTTTTTAAGGGCTTAGCTTAATATAGCCAAGCCTTTTTTTATTTCGTGGCAGCCCCTAACGGCGCATACTCGGCAGCGTGGGTCCCTTTGATGTCAGTGCCGTTTACCTGAAAACCGGCCCGCAAATTTTCAATATAGGTCTTGTTTTCCTTTACCCAGCGGCGCATTAAAATGTTTCCGCCCAGTCGGTATTTTACCCGCCATGCCCGGTTTTTTTTATAAGCAGTTAATGCCCGTTTGAGACTGTAAAACCGGTTCATTTGATTGACGATGGACATTTGCATGTCATAAGCAGTGCAGTTCTCAGGATTTACCACGACATGCATACCATCATACTTGCTCCATTGCTGGTGAATTATTCTATTTTTGTTTTCAGCAAATGCCCTTGTTCCGGGAAAGGGTGTTAGCGAAAAAATTTGGATCGTATCGATATCTGCTTTGATGGCATAATCAACAATATTTTTGGCAGCTTCGGGTTTATCGGAACTGTCGACCACAAACATCCCGTGAATGCCAATATTATGATGATGAAGATTCTCCACGCATTTCTTTACGGCATTGACCTGGTGGGCTTTGCCATATTTTTTTAATGTTGCAGGATCAACGGATTCGATACCCACATATACAATGCGACATCGGGTTTTTTGCATCAACGCAAGCAATTCATTGTCTGAAGCTGCTTCCACACACATCTGGCCGGACCACCTTAAAGGCACGGCGTCAACTTTGATCATCTCACGCAACAGTTTTTTTGTCCGGACAGAATTTGCGCAAAAATTATCATCTCCAAAACAGACACTCCGATGCTTTACCGCCTGTAATTCAGAAATAACCTGTTCTTTACGTTTAAAACGATATTTTCTGCCAAAAACCGATGTCACGCTGCAAAAAGAACAATTATGGGGACATCCGCGCGACGTTGTTATCATCGGCGGAATATTTTTGGGTGTAACATGGGACGAAAGTGTAAAATCAGGAGACGGCATGGATTTATAATCAACAGAATCAGACGGGCCGGTATAATGTATGGTCCTGTCAGGCCGTTTAAAAACAATCCCCTTCACATTTTCCGATGACCTTTTGTTTTCAATCGCAGCTAAAAGTTCAGGCAACGTGATTTCCCCTTCACCCAGCACAACAAAATCACAATGTTCTATGGCCTCTTCCGGCATAAACGTCACATGGGGACCGCCCATGACCACTGTTACATTTTTACTTTTCAGGTGATCAGCCAGCAGATAGGCCTCTTCAATGGTACTCGATAATGAACCGATGCCGACGACATCGTATCTTTCCAATTGTTTTTCTTCTTCCGCAGGCATCCAATGAATAAATATATCACATGAATATCCAAGCTGTTTCAATACAGCACCCAGTGTGGCAA
>CAZQLG010000294.1:0-4120 GCA_964594105.1 uncultured Desulfococcus sp.
ATTGAGCAGCTGCTTGGGATAAAATTCACGGGACATCGGCCAGAGCCGCGTGCCGGAACCGCCTGCCAGAACAACAGGTATGATCACTCGTCTTCTCCTTAATTTTACTAGGGTAACAGCAAATCAAAACCGGTGGCTGCATCATAGCATCGTTTGGCACTGCTGTTAATTAATTCAAAAAGAACCACTTCCATGACATGCCAAACTTTAACGCCGGCCCTCACGCATCCGGTCACGGAATCATTGTTCCTGCCGCATGCCATATGTATATGCAGCACCGGCTTTCCGTCTTTGTCCGGAAAAATGGTTCCGGTTCCGGCGACTTCATGCACGTTGTTCAGCATATGCGTCATGGGAACAATTTTTTCCGAACGTCCGTCTTCAGGCCCCACCACCAGTTGGCTTTTTTTATCCGCACCGCCGATAATGATCATCGCTGCTGATTGTATGGATTGCTTTGCAGCAAACGCCTCAATGGATTCATGTACAATATCCCCATCTTCCAGACGTATCACAAAAATCCGCCCCTGGGCGGCTTCACTGTACTTCAAATTTTTATCTCCCTGATTTTTTTTATCCCATGCTGGAATGACACGACCCCTGCCGGCACATTCATAAGCGGGGTACCGGAAAATAATATGCACTCACCAACCTGAAATGCCTCTGGAATCTTTCTCTTGATCTGCTCAAATATTTCCGGCTGACAGGCAAACATCAGTTCATAGTCTTCGCCACCGGCCAACATCACGTCTTCCGGATTTAACGAATATTTGTTACAAAATTTCGCCAGTATGGAATCAATTTTAAAAACCGTCGGTTCAAACCTGATTGAAACATTTGAGGCCTTTGCAATATGACCGGCATCGCCTGCCAGACCGTCACTGACATCCATAACGCATGCGACTTTGTGTTCAGACAGAACTTTTGCCGCATCAAACCGGGCCTTCGGGCTTTTAAATTTTTCGATCAATTCCGGATAGCCGGTTTCATTATTTTTGAGGCACTGGAGACCGGCGCTGGCCAGCCCAAGCGAACCGGTCACATAAAGACCGTCACCCGGCCGGGCATTAGACCGCAACGGAAAAATATCCGGATGCCCCTCTCCAACCGCAAACAGATCGATGGAGAATTCCCGGCCGGAGGAAACATTGCCCCCGCCAAGGGGTGCCCCATATTTATTAAGCACCCGGCGGATTCCTGAATATAATTTTTCAATATCCTGATCACACAGATACGAAGGAATCGACAGGTTGACAAACAGGCTTACCGGCCGCGCATAAGATGCCGCCAGATCACTGAAAGTGATCTCCACGGCTTTTTGTCCGATTTCTTCCAGTGTCTGCCAGACCCGTTTAAAATGCGTATTCTCCTTGTGGGTATCGGTGGTAATCACCGGATTAATTATTGTTTCAAACAAAGCGGCATCATCACCCGGCGGGACTTTAAGCCCGGATAAAATAGAACCGAATACAATAGAATCCGAAGATGGCGCTCCGGTAATCAATTTTTCAATCAGGACAAATTCATTATTCCAGCCAATCCTCAGAACCCTCGGACGGCATCCGCAGGCCCTGCCCAGTTCCAAGGCCTGGCGTAGCGGATCTTCCGCCCGGGTAATACAGCTGATCACGGCAACACCGTCAGCGCCATGGGAAAAACACGCACCTGCCTTAGAAGCGTCAATCCCCCCAATGGCAACCACCGGGAACGGCGATTTTTCAGCAACCGTGCGCAATCCGTCAAGGCCGATCACCGGGCTGGCATCACCTTTGGTGTCTGTCACAAAAACCGGCCCAATGCCGATATAATCACAAAAAGACACCGCTGATTTTTCAAATTCTTCAATGGTTGATACGGATAGCCCGATAATCGCATCCGGCCCCAGGACACTTCGGGCAATCGAAACATCCTCATCCGCCTGACCAAGATGCACACCGTCCGCATCCACGGCTTTTGCCAGAATAATATTATCATTAACAACAAACGGCACCGAATGTCTTTTGCATAATTCCCGGATGGCTTCAAGTTCCTTAAACGCTTTTATCGAAAAGGACTTGTGACGATATTGGATCATTGTGGCTCCGGCGGCGATCGCAATTTCCACCTGTTTTAACAGCGAACCGTCCGGCGCGTTTTCATCCGTAATGAAATAAAATTTTAATACGTGAGTTAAATCCACTGAATACGCCTTTATCTAAATAAATCCACCCATGTTTTAAACCGCAGCGCCTGGTCAGAACCGTATGTTTCAATCTTTTTTACAACCGCGTCCACGGATAGTTCCTCACTATATTTTCCCAGTTTCTTGGAAAAAAATTTATCCGCATAGCAGACGATCTGCTCTTCCATGCTGATTGGAATCATGTTCCTCATGGGAAGAGGCAAATTGAATTTATCGATATCATCAACACTTAAGCCGGCTCCCACATGACGTTCGCAAACCAGCGCATGCCGGTGATAGCCCATGTCTTCCATCAACTTGCGCCCCAGATAGCCATGGCAGACATAAGGGTATTTCCCGTTACATCCAAGAGACGGCGCATTGGTATAAAAAATACCAATGTCATGAAGCATGGCGGCTTCTTCGATAAAATGGGTATCCGGCTTTACGTCCGGTATTTTTCCCGCAACGCAAAGGGCTTTTTGGGCAACCGCTTCTGAATGCCTTATAAGAATATCACCGGCTTTAGACCCAGGCGCATAAAATTCATTTATAATATCAATCGGTTTCATTAAAAACCGTTTCATGGTGATGCATCACCACTGTATGAGAAAATAACTTATCAATCATTTCAAGCTATTATGGATGAGTTGGTTGAAAAATGATTATTCTATGCCGTTCCCGATAAAAGGACACGCTCGATAAACGGATCCAGGTTGCCATCCATCACACTGTCAACATTTCCGACTTCCATATTAATCCGATGGTCTTTGACCATCTGATACGGATGCATAACATAAGAACGAATCTGGCTACCCCAGGCAATGTCATCTTTGGTATCATGCATGGCCTGCAGCTTCTTTTTCTGTTTATCTTTTTCCATCTGATACAGCCGGGCACCCAGCACCTTCATCGCCAGTTCCTTGTTCCGGAGCTGTGATTTTTCCTGCTGACACTGAACCACCATATTTGTCGGCAGATGCGTGATCCGGATGGCGCTGCTTGTTTTGTTCACATGTTGTCCGCCGGCCCCGCTGGCCCGGAATGTGTCGATCCGAAGATCATTTTCATCAATTTCAATTTCAATTTTATCATCCAGTTCCGGATAGATGAATACGGATGCAAATGACGTGTGACGTTTTCCGTTTGCATTAAACGGTGATATCCTGACCAGCCGGTGAACCCCGCTTTCTGTTTTCAAATATCCGTAGGCATAATTTCCAGCCACGGAAAAAGTGACCCCCTTGATACCCGCCTCATCCCCGGCCTGGTAATCAATCATATTAAGCTTAAACCCTTTATGCTCGATCCACCGGGAATACATCCGAAACAGCATTTCCGCCCAGTCCTGAGCTTCGGTGCCGCCAGCGCCGGCATTGATGGACATAATGGCATTGTTTTTATCATCCTCACCGTCAAGCATCAACTCCACGGAAAAGGTTTTAATCTGTTTTTCAAGTTTTTCTGAAAGGGTGTGTGCCTCTTTAACCGATTTCTCATCCGATTCCTCTGTCGCCAGCTCAAACAGAATCTCACATTCCTCAACCGCTGCGTTCAGAGAATGCCAGCGTTCAATGGTGCCGGAAAGAATCGATCGTTCCTGTAAAATTACTTTCGCATTTCCCGGATCTTCCCAAAAGGATTCTTTGGCAATCATATTTTCAATTTCATCCAGCCGCTCTTGTTTTACCGGAAGGTCAAAGATACTCCTTTAATTTTTCCAGCTGTTCATAAAATCCTTTAATGGCCTGTTTTAAATCTAATGACATGATGCCTCCCTCTTTATTTATTTACTCGCTTGCTTTTTGTCTTACACGCAAGGATAATATTTTTTTCACTGAATGTCCCGGCTTCTTCAACCTTCTTCCTTCTACCTTCTTCCTAGCCACCTGCTCTGCCAATTTTGATAGTCCCGTAAAAAGTCGGATTCCGACGGCAAAGTATAAAAGTTCAAATTCA
>CAZQLG010000295.1:0-4114 GCA_964594105.1 uncultured Desulfococcus sp.
ATCAGCAGCCTGTCATTTAATACGGCACGAGCGCGTCAGGCAGGCAATATCCGTAAAATGATCCTGGCCATGGCGGATGATATTCGGGTTATTTTAATCAAACTGGCTGACCGGCTTCACAACAGCCGCACACTTCATTATCATAAAACAGAAGAAAAAAAAAAGCGCATTGCCCAGGAAACCTTAGACATTTATTCCCCCATTGCCGCCCGGCTCGGCATCTACTGGATCAAAAAAGAACTCGAAGAAATTTCTTTTTTTTATACAAATCCGGAAGAACATGAAAAAATCAAACAACTGGTCAGCACCAACAAGGCAGACCGGGAGTATTATGTCCAGGAAGTAAAAAGTAGTATTTCCGATATCTTAAACTATGCAAAGATGGATTGCTCGGTCAGCGGAAGGTTCAAGCAGTTTTACAGCATTTACCAGAAGATGGTGGCCCAGAAACTTGAATTTGAACAGATTTATGATATTATCGCCTTTCGGGTTATCTTAGACACGATTCCCCAATGCTATGAAGCCTTAGGCCTTATTCATTCCAAATGGCGTCCCATTCCTTATAAATTCAAAGATTATATCGGTTTTCCCAAACCCAACGGTTATAAGTCCCTGCATACAACCGTTGTCGGTCCATATGGGGAACGCATGGAAATCCAGATCCGTACCCGGGAAATGGATCAGGTGGCCAACTCCGGAATTGCTGCCCACTGGAGTTATAAAGAAGGCAGAACCCTTGATAAAGAGACTCAAAATACCTTTGCCTGGATCCAAAATCTGGTGGATCATGAAGAAAGTTACGGAGATCCGGAAGAATTTCTGGAAAATGTCCGGATCGACCTGTTTCCCAAGGATGTCTATATATTTACACCCAACGGCGAAGTGAGAAATCTGCCCAAAGGCTCCACACCGGTTGATTTTGCTTATATGATTCACACGGAAGTCGGCCATCAGTGTTCCGGCGCAAAAGTCAACGGACGTCTGAAGCCCCTTCAGTATGAACTTCAGACCGGAGATGTTGTTGAAATCACCACATTTAAAGGGCACCACCCAAGCCCGGACTGGCTGACATATGTAAAAACAGGCAAAGCACGCTCCAGAATCCGTCAATGGATCAAAAAGCAGGAAACAGACAGAAGCATCAGCCTTGGCCGGGAATTATGCGAAAAAACATTCCGCAAACATAAACTGAATTTCAATGATATGCTGCATTCAAAGGAAATGGAACAGGCGGTGCAGGATTTTAATTTTAAGAAGGTGGATGATCTGATCGCCCATATCGGTTACGGGAAAGTAACGCCCCTACAGCTGATCGGCAAACTGGCACCGGAAGCCAAGTCCAAAAAGGAAGACTCCCTTTTCACCAAGCTGATGCCCCGGCGCAAGGAGAAAAAAACAAAGGATGCAGACGGAATTATTGTGGACGGGCTTGATGATATTCTGATCCGCTACGGTCAATGCTGCCAGCCCATACCCGGGGATCGGATCACCGGATACATTACCCATGGCGCGGGTATCACGATTCACCGTCAGGGATGTGTCAATGCACTGAAAATGAACCCGGAGCGTCAAATTCATGTCCAGTGGAAAAAGGAGCTTACCGGCGCATTCCGGGTAAAAATGTATGTGCAGGCCTATGACAAGGTCGGGCTGCTGGCGGAGATTTCCGCCGTCCTCAGCCAGTTGGAAGCAAATGTCGTGGACATCAAATTAGAGAGTGAAAAAGACAAAATGGTCAATGGCTTTTTTACAATTGCAGTAAAAGACATTGACCACTTAGATGATGTCATCGCAAAACTCAAAAAAATTGATACTATCCAGGAACTAGAACGCGCGTAAACTTCTTATATTCTACCAAATAATTTAATCATAAATGTAACAAATTATTTGCTGATACGTCGGGTGACCCTTCACCAGAAAAAGATTTTTACGGTTTTGTCACAAACCCGGATTTAATACAGTTGGTGCAGACCATTATTTTTTTAACATGGCCGTTAAGAACTGCGCGAACCCTCTGAAGATTCGGATTAAATCGTCGTTTATTCAAATTATGCGCATGACTCACATGATTGCCGACCATTGGTTTTTTCCCACAAATTTCACACTGCTTTGACATGATATTCTCCTTGAAACATTTTATATAAATAAAGAAAGGCATATACTCTACCCATATGCCTTTGTAAAGCTTTTTTAATGTGATTAAAAACTGTTCTTACCGTACGCCCCGATTTAGCGATTATCTTGACAAGGGCCCATGATCAAACGGCACTTCTTTTTCGCTATCCCCGGCATCGGGCATAGCAACGCGCTCACTCGCTTCTTGATCTCGTGCAATCATGGCTTTACATTGCGCCATCTGATCCAGCGCCTGCTGATAAAGTCCAAGATCCGAAAAATCAGTCACCACCCCGGCAAAACGGGCCAATGCCGCCTTATACTTTTCTGATTTAAAATAAAACTGGCCGATATACATTTCTTTTTCAGCAAGATTTTGCCGGCATGTGTCAATATTTGGTTTTGCCTGCATCGCATAATCACTGTCCGGAAACCGTTCTTTGAGCCGCTGAAATGTCAAAAGTGCATTTTGGGTGGCAGTCGCATCACAATCGATGGTTTCAATCCGATCAAAATCACATAGGCCGACCTGGTATATCACATATGGAATCTTTTCATCATTGGGATGCATGCGTTCATATTCATTATAAGCGATTATCGCTTCATCATAGGATTCCATCAAATAGTATGCGTCCGCAATTTTCAAGCCTGCGCCCTTGGCATGAACGGAAAATGGATACCAGTCCTTTAATTTTTTATAAGACTTGATGGCTCTATCAAATTGTTCTTCTTCAAAATACATCTGCCCATCAGCAACAAGGTCATCAGCGGTTTTTTCAGGTTTATTTTTCGACCATGAACAACCCGCCAAAACCAATAATAAAACAACACAAATAATGCTTAACCGCTTCATGAAAATATTCCGTTGGATTTTTTATACAAAATAATCGGTGATGCCATAGATAGCTTATAGCACATGAATTGATACCATTTCATTTAATATAAGGTGAAAAATGTATCACTTCATTTGCGAACAACGATCGTTGCTAATGATCTTCTAACATTTCGATATAATTGGCTGCCTCAAAAGCCGCAATAGCACTGTCACCGACGGCTGTAGCGACCTGGCGCAATGGCGTATTCCGGACATCCCCGGCCGCATAAATCCCGGGAACCGATGTTTCCATTTTTGCATTCACGACAATAAAACCGCCTTGATCAACTTGTATGGCATCGTTTAAAAATGATGTATTCGGTGTGATACCCACCCACACAAAACAGCCTTCAACCGCAATGCCCAGCTGCTCACCAGTTTTAACATTTTCAATGGTAATGCTTTCCACCCCGGAAACTGATCCGTTAACAGATGAGAGAACCGAATCCCAGACAACTTCTATTTTATCATTTTCCAGGGCCCGTTCCTGAAGTATCCGGGTGGCCCGCAGCTGATCCCTGCGGTGAATTAAATACACCTTATCAACAAAACGGGTCAAAAAAATACTTTCCTGCACCGCTGTATCACCGCCGCCAATGGCTGCCACCACACTATTTTTGAAAAACGGCGCATCGCAGGTGGCACAGGTGGAGATCCCTTTGCCGTAAAATTCCGCTTCTCCCGGCACACCGAGTTTTCTCGGAGAGGCTCCGGTGGCAATAATCACCGCCTTACATGTTATGGTCCGGTCGTTTAAAACCAGCTTTTTAACCGATTCCGCCACATCCATGGACTTCACCTGGCTGGTTTCAATCTCAACACCAAATCGTTTGGCCTGGTCCGTCATTTTCATGACCAGATCTGCACCGGACAGACCTTCCGGAAAACCCGGATAATTTTCAATCCAGTCCGTAACCAGAATCTGGCCACCGGGGGCTGACTTTTCCAGAACCAGCGTATTTAAACGCGCCCGGGCCGCATAAATAGAAGCCGTCAAACCGGCCGGCCCGCCGCCGATAATTACAAGATCATATTCTGTATGTTTCATTGATTTAATCTATATACTTTTGTTTAAGGATTCTTCAATCTTTGCTTTGTCGACCATGCCGACTATCTGATCCAGTT
>CAZQLG010000296.1:0-4074 GCA_964594105.1 uncultured Desulfococcus sp.
AAACACCGGTAATTGTTCCCCCGGTACCCACACCGGAAACAAAAAAATCCACCTGGCCTTCAGTGTCATGCCAGATTTCTTCTGCCGTCGTTACCCGGTGAATGGCCGGATTGGCGGGATTCTTAAACTGATCGGGCATAAACGAATTTTGCCGTGATGCAGCGATTTCCATTGCCTTTGCAATGGCCCCATTCACCCCGTCAGCGCCCGGTGTCAAAACAAGTTCAGCGCCAAGATGCCCTAACAGTTTGCGTCGTTCCACACTCATGGTATCCGGCATGGTCAGACACAAGCGATATCCTTTAATTGCACAAACAAATGCCAGCGCAATGCCGGTATTTCCACTGGTTGCTTCAACAATAAGGGATTCCGGGCCGATATTGCCGTCTTTTTCAGCCGCTTCAATCATAGCGGCGGCAATCCGGTCCTTCACACTTCCCAGAGGATTAAAACATTCCAGTTTTGCAAATATATTCGCCTTCAAGCCCTTACCCAGGAAATTTAATCGAACAAGCGGTGTTGAACCGATGGTATGCCGGACGTTGCTGTAAATTTTCATGATGCGCCCTTTTTTTGCCGGTAAATCAATGAAGGAGACTCAATCAACACCTGGGTATCCGGGGGCACCGATTCCGTGATCCAGACGTTACCGCCGATGACCGAACGAGTTCCGATCACCGTATCCCCGCCGAGTATGGTGGCACCGGAATAAATAATCACTTCATCTTCAATCGTGGGATGCCGTTTCCGGCCTTTCATTTCATCAATCTTCCCCTTGGGTACGGATAGAGCGCCTAAGGTCACCCCCTGGTAGATCCTCACATTTTTACCGATTTCCGCAGTTTCACCAATCACCACGCCGGTGCCGTGATCAATGACAAACCGTTCATCAATTTCCGCCCCCGGATGAATATCAATACCGGTTTCCCCATGCACATACTCGGACATCATTCGGGGAAGCAAAGGAACACCCAGGTGATATAACTGATGGGCAATTCGATATACGGTAACGGCAAACACACCTGGATAACTAAATATTATTTCATCATAGCTTTTCGCTGCCGGATCTCCCTCTGAAACAGCCAGAATATCCATGGCCAGCGTGCGCTGCAGTTCGGGAATCGATTCCAGTACTGCCAGCGCATTTTCATAGCCCCGCTCCGTACACTCTGTGCATTCCAGGTTGAATTTAAAACAATCATGACGAATGCTTCTTGAAATTTGTTCAGACAGCATATCAAATAACTCAGCAGCTGTTTGTCCGACATAATACCTCAGATTGACCGGATCCAGCTTTTCATTGTTGAAATATCCCGGGAACAGCACTGCCCGCAGTTTATGCAGAATTTCGATAACCGCTGTTTTAGACGGAAGCTGTTCATAATCGATATGGACGTTGCATTTATCATCATTGCATTCATCGATAATCCGATCCACCACCCCATGCAAACGGGCCCGATGTTTTGTGTAAGAAAAGGACTCAGCCCTGCACGCCATTTTATTATGTTTTTTTTGATCATCCATGCGGTTTGCCTCCCCATCAATGCATTTTAATATATTTTCCGGATTCCGGGATTATTGAAAAGCTACTAAAATTATTGGTAAACTTTTCATTACTGCAGCCGACCAGCCCCCTCTTTCCAGAAAGGAGACATTGTGCGGAGGCGCTCGATAATCGGCGGCAGATTTTCAATGACGAAATCCACTTCTTTTTCGGTATTGTAAGTGCTCAGACTGAATCTTATAGAACCGTGGGCCGCAGTAAACGGAACCCCCATAGCACGCAGCACATGAGACGGCTCCAGTGAACCGGAAGTACAGGCAGAACCGGACGACGCGCAGATGCCCAACTGATCAATCATCAGAAGAATGGCTTCGCCTTCTATGTATTCAAAACTGATATTGGACGTATTCGGCAACCGGACATCTTTCTTTCCGTTCAACAGGGCATTCGGGATATTTTGTATCAAACCGTTTTCCAGACGATCCCGCATGGCCCGGATCCGGGTATCCATTTCCTCAAGATGACCCATTGCCAGTTCACTGGCACGCCCCATAGCAACAATGGATGCAACGTTTTCCGTTCCCCCGCGCCGGTTTCTTTCCTGATGCCCCCCGATCATAAACGGAGAAAATTTAGTCCCTTTTTTCACATATAAAACACCCACACCCTTGGGTGCGTGAAGCTTATGCCCTGAAATCGACAGCATATCCAGGCCGACCTGTTTTACATCCACCGGAATTTTACCGACCGCCTGAACCGCATCTGAATGAAAAACAATTCCCTTATCTCTGAGTTTTGCCGCAATCTCTGCAATGGGAAATATTACACCGCTTTCATTGTTTGCCCACATAATACTGGCAATGGCCGTATCTTCTGAAAGATGGCTGTAAAAATAATCCAGATCCAGCACCCCTTCTTTGTCCACCGGCACCCAGGTAACCCGATATCCGTTTTTAGCAAGGTATTCATACAGATTTTTTATTGCCGGGTGCTCTACACGGGTGGTAATAATATGCTTTTTTGCCGGATTTGACCGGATCGCAGCATTAATGGCTGTGCTGTCACTTTCAGTCCCGCAGCTGGTGAAGATAATTTCACCGGGGTCCGCATTGATCAGGGCAGCGACTTTTTCTCGGGCCGCAATAATTTCACGCCCCACTGAACCGCCGAATGAATGCATACTCGATGCATTGCCATAAAAATCTTTCAAATACGGCATCATGGCATCTAAAACTTCAGGCGCGACCCGTGTGGTGGCATTATTGTCCATGTAAATAATATCCATTTATTTTACCTCCTCGACAATAAGATCCGGTGTCACCATTTCCTGAAGACGGGCCTCCACATAATTCTTCAAGGTCAGCTGGGAAGCTTTACATGTCGCACAGGTGCCGATGAGCTTGACCAGCACCCGGTTGCCGTCCACATCGATCAGCTCAATATTACCGCCGTCCTTCTGAAGCGCTGGCTTAATCTCCCGTTCAAGGGTTTCTTCAATCAGACGGATTTTCTGAATATTGGTTAATTCCTTTTTGATCGGAGCCGCATCTGCACCCTTATTGTTTATTTCATCAATGATCTTTTGAATATCTTCATGGCAGTTTTCGCACCCACCACCGGCCTTCACATAGTTGGTCACTTCTTCGATGGTTTTCAAGTGGTTTTCAGTCACCGCACGTTCAATCTCTTTATCCGTCACCCCAAAGCATTCACAGATAATATTGCCGTCAATTACCTTTTCATCTTCGCCTCGGTAACAGTAAATCGCCTTTTCCAGCGCGTCGCGGCCCAGCACCGAACAGTGCATCTTTTCCTTGGGCAGGCCGCCGAGATAGTCAGCGATATCATCATTGGTTATTTTCTCCGCCTCTTCAATCGTTTTTCCAATCATCATCTCCGTCATCGCAGATGAAGAAGCAATTGCACTGGCACAGCCAAAGGTCTGGAATTTAGCTTCTTTGATTCTTTCGTTTTCATCCAGTTTAAATGACAATTTAAGCGCATCACCGCACGCCATAGAACCGACTTCCCCGACCCCATCCGGATTTTCGACTTCACCGACATTTCGGGGATTTATAAAATGTTCTTTGACTTTATCTGTATATTCCCACATGGCATGCTCCTAAAATTCAGGTTTATTTTATAAATTCAGGTTTATTTTATATAGTCTGTTAATGTAAGTTTATCCTATATTATTCTCATTCTTTTCAAAATTTCAATCCTTTGGGGAAAAATTAAAATTATATTTCAGAATAGTGTCTCGTCACCGATGAAATGCCGTAAGATTACGCCGTAATTTTTGGTGCCTTCAAGGCAAGACTTTTGGAGCATAGCGGGCTACGCGACTCAAGTCGTAACGATGCAGGCACGAAAAAGGACAAGTAATATGTGCCATTTCTGAGTTGACGAGACACTAACCCGAATATCTTACAAGCCTGATTCGTTTATTTACAAGGCCTAAGTGGAGAAGCTGTAGTGGCTTACCGCGAACCGCTTATAACACAGCAAGTTGATGAATCAGTTTTAAATACCGGGTGCTTCATTCCGACGGGCCGAAGCCCAAAAAACCG
>CAZQLG010000297.1:0-4071 GCA_964594105.1 uncultured Desulfococcus sp.
AAAATTATCGTAAAATTATCACCATTATGAAACGACCTTAATTAACTTTATTTCAAGGCTGTAGTCACCCTTTTTCGGACCGGCATCAATTTCGTTTTTCGATGAAACATATCCTTCTCCGGAAAAAATGGCGACCGGAGAATAAAACTCAATCTCTTTGAGCAGATCACCAGGCGTTATACTGTCAATCAGATCTTTTTCCTTTCTGGGAATTATCATTCGGATATATTTTCCCGACTGGAAACTGATATCCAGTTCAATTGTTTCACCTTCCTTCGGACCTCTTGGCAGAACAAATTTGACGGCATTAATGTCAAGGATCTCATCATCATCTATTTCAGAATCAGGTTCAACGGTCCGCTGTGACTCCAGTTCATCAATTTCATGATCCACCCCTGTTTTATCAAGCAGTTCATTAAAATAGTCTTGTATGATATTTGCTTCCTCTGGTGGAAATAATTTATTTTTACGCCATTTTTGATATAGGGAAACGGCATAATCCGTGTAATTTTGCTGAACCCAGCACCAGAGAATATTTTTCGCCGCCTCAAGACGAAGTTTATCATATTCAAGTAATCGGTTAAACTCTTCAATGGCCTTATCATATTGTCCGAATTTGGCCAATGCGACAGCACCCCCTAAAGCAGATGATCCTTTTGCCTCCGGATCATCAAAACTGAACATTTCTTTCATAAGCGTTTGGGCGTCATCGGCTACTTCAGTCGTTGTTTTCTGTCCATCCAATTTTCGAATTTTTTTGCCGGTTAATTCAACCTTTAAAGAAATTTGTTTCAGAATTGTATCCCGGTTTTGGATATTTCGTGTTGATTTGACAAGACCTTCGATTGATTTATATTTTTCCAGCGCCTCTGTCAGCAAACCGTGTGAACTGTAGAGTTCTGCCTCCTTGTAATATTTTTTAATTTTTTTTCTAAAATCCATCGAATGGGCCCCGGCTAAAATTAGCTAAAATTTACTATAATTATAGACCATAACATATTAAAACTATTGATTGTAAAAAAACTGAATAATGATCCAATAATTAAAGAATTAATTGTGATAACGATCAAAACAAGACTGATCGTTGAATCTTTTTCTATGGTTCGTCTTATGATTTTGTCCTGTTGTGGTGTGGTCGGTTGAACAGTTTTTTTAGCTGGCACGATGATGTTAGTCAAGTTAGTTATTCCGTGACTGTTCAATTTTGGGTTTAAAATTTGAAAGGAAGAAATAGGTTTATATTTTCTATTGTGACAACCGTTTTTAGTGGCGATAATTATATTAAATATGTTAATCTTTCTTCATCATTAAATACCTATATTCATAAATATTGTCAAGCATGGTATTTTTGCATGTCCGCCATATATAGCGTTATTGCGACCATGCCATAAGTAAGCAAAGCTTACATTTCTGAATATTTATTTTATTGTAATATATCAATAAGCTATAATTTTCTATATAAATTTATTGACATAATCTTGTGTACAAGTAATACATACTTACATTTAATATAAATTCGATATTAAATGGTTCATGCTGTATTAAAAAATGATTATGGGAGACGATTATGGATAAAAAAGTTACCGTTATTGGGGCAGGAAATGTCGGAGCAACGACGGCTCAGAGACTTGCGGAAAAAGAACTCTGTGATGTCGTTCTCATCGATATTGCCGAAGGGATGCCCCAGGGAAAAGCCTTAGATCTGCTTGAAGCGGCACCCATTGAAAAACATGATGCGTTTATTCAGGGCGCCAATACCTATGACGCATCTGCAGGTTCTGATATCATCATCATCACCGCCGGGATCCCAAGAAAACCCGGAATGAGTAGGGATGACCTGATCAAAACCAATATGAATATCATGAAAAATGTAACCGCTGAAGCTGCCAAACAATCACCGGATGCGATTATCATTATTATCAGTAATCCGTTAGACGCCATGTGTCATGTTGCGTATGATGCCAGCGGTTTTTCTAAAAACCGGGTCATCGGTATGGCCGGCATACTGGATTCTGCCAGGTTCAGGGCATTTATTTCCATGGAACTGGATGTGTCGGTTGAAAATACCCATGCATTTGTTTTGGGTGGGCATGGCGATACTATGGTTCCCCTGCCCCGCTATTCAACAGTGGCCGGTATACCGATTACCGAGTTAATGTCTGCTGAAAGGATTGAGGCGCTGGTGGATCGAACCAGAAAAGGCGGCGGTGAAATTGTCGGTCTGTTGAAAACCGGCAGTGCCTTTTATGCGCCCTCTTCCGCTGCTGTTGAGATGGCGGAAGCCATATTAAAAGACAAGAAAAAAATTCTGCCTTGTGCGGCGTACCTTGAAGGTGAATATGGGATTGACGGCTTGTTCATTGGCGTACCGGTTAAACTGGGCAAAAACGGTATCGAAGAAATTATTGAAATTAAACTGACGAACAATGAAAATGTGGCTTTGCAAAAATCCGCCGACGCAGTGAAAGGGCTTGTTAAAGATCTTAAAAAACTATCTTAATAACTTTGACGGTATATTAAAACGAATTAACGCCGATTGAACAACTTTTGCAACTTTCCGATTCATGCCGGGCACTGCAGCAATTTCATCAACCGATGCCTGCGCAAGCTTCCTGACGCTTGAAAATGTTTTTAATAAAACCGCTTTGCGTTTTTTGCCGATGCCGGGGATGGTATCAAGGTCAGAACGTAAAGCGGCTTTCGATCTTTTTTGCCGATGAAAAGATATTGCATACCGGTGGGCCTCATCCCGAATGCGTTGCAGAAAATACAATAATTCAATATCCTTTCCAAAATTAACCGGATTGACCCGGCTGGGTTTGTATATTTTATCCTGGGGTTCGCTTTTTTGAATGTCTTTTTTTGCGATGCCAATCACATCAAACGCATTTGTTAAATTTAATTTTTCCAGCACATCTATGGCGATATTTAATTGCCCCTTCCCGCCATCCACGATCAACAATTCCGGCAATTCAGTATTCTGGTTATTTTTTTTAAACCGTCTTTTCAGGGCTTCTTTCATACACGCATAATCATCCTGAAGATCCACTGTTTTAATGGTATACCGGCGATACTGTTTCTTATCCGGTTTTCCATCAATATAGACCACCATACCGGCCACCAGGTTTTTGCCCATCATGCCGGAGTTATCAAAACATTCAATCCGATTCGGAAGACCACGAAGCCGCAATTTATGCTGAAGCTTACCTATAAGATCTGCCTGGGCGGATAACGCGTCGACCATCTTGTTTAAATGTGATTGCGCATTATCACAGGCCATGGTAATCAGGCGAACTTTATTGCCCTTTTTCGGCACCAGAATATTGACTTTTGATTCTTTGATGCCGGAAAGCCATTCTTTATAAACAGATGCGCCAGAAAGCTTTAAGGAGAGTAAAATTTCCCTGGGGATATAGTCAGAATGCCTGTAATATTGTTTAACAAACGAATCAATGACCTCTTGATCGGAAGAGATCGAATCCTTAAAAACAAAGTGTCGCACCCCCTGTAAAAAACCTTTTCTGATTAGCAGCACAACAATCACTGTATACATATCATTCCCGGTCAACCCAATGACATCCCGATCCACAAAATCCGTGGTAACGGCTATTTGTTTTTCAACTGTTTTTTCCAAAGCAAATATTTTATCTCTTAACTTTGCCGCATTTTCAAATTCTTCATTTTGTGCTGCCACCAGCATTTCAGATTTTAGTTTTTTAACCAATTCATAAATTTGACCGTTTAAAACCATCCGGACTTCATTGACGATGTTGTGATACATCTGTTTATCAACATCATAACAGCAGGGAGCGTGACATAACCCCATTTGATAATTAAGACAGGGTCTGGATCGGGGCTTGACCTCTTCGGACAAACATTTACGAAGTTTAAATGTTTTGTTTATCAGTTTCAACGTATGACGCAAAGCACCGGCCGAAGCAAACGGTCCGAAATAAACCGCCTCATCGTTTTTCATTTTCCTGACAATCTGAAGACAGGGATAATTGTTTTTTACAGCGATCCGAAAGGAAGGATACCGTTTGTCATCTTTTAAAATGACATTATAACGGG
>CAZQLG010000298.1:0-4057 GCA_964594105.1 uncultured Desulfococcus sp.
AAAATTAAATTAAAAAAAATCAGATATCTGTAATCATCTGCTGAACCCGCTTTTTTTCATATGGGAAATCAATCAATGGGCCTGCGTTAAGATGATAAATTCGATCAGTGTATGATTTCGATTCAGTTTGATACAAAATACCGATGGGGATTCTATCTCCCCATTCCCTTGAGAGAGAAATGGCTGCTTCAATATTATTGGGCGCATCACCTTCTTCCGACAAGTCATACACCCTTTTTTTATACCAGGCATAAGTGTTCACGTGATTAAATGACACACAGGTCTGCATGATGTCAATCATGGAAAAGCCTTTATGGGCGACTGCTGCCTGAATCAGAAGGCTCAGGTGATCTTTATTACCTGAAAAACCACGGGCCACAAAACCGGCACCAAGCGCAAGGGCTACGGTCAGAGGGTTAAAGGGTTCCGCAATCACTCCATGGGGCTGCATTTTTGTCTTGAACCCCATGTCCGACGTCGGAGAGGCCTGGCCTTTGGTCAGACCGTACACTTTATTATTATGCACCAGCAATGTGATATCTATGTTCCTTCGAACCGCGCTCATAAAGTGATTGCCGCCTTCCCCATAACAGTCGCCATCACCGGAATTGACCACCACTGTCAGATTGTGATTGGCGATTTTGGCCCCGGTGGCCACCGGAAGCGCCCGTCCGTGAAGCCCGTGAAAAAAATTACATTTTAAAAAATGCGGAGCTTTCCCTGCCTGGCCGATCCCGGAAACAATCAGCAATTTTTCCGGCGAAAGATCCATTTCGATAAAAGCTTCTTTCATGGCATCCAGAATCTGAAAATTTCCGCATCCCGGGCACCACTTGTTTTCAAAATCACAGAAAAAATCTTCTTTTGTCAGCATCGTGACACCTCAATATCGTTAATTAAAAGCTATAAAAACCGGTCTATTTCCTGGACAATATCTTCCGGGAACAGCGGGCGGCCGTCATATTTCAATATGGATCCCGAACAGTCGATTCCTGTCTGCTGGCGCATCAGCAGTTTCAACTGCGACGTGGAATTCAATTCAACGGCAATACATTTTTTATTTTTACCGATCGCTGAAATGACTTTTTCTGCCGGAAACGGCCAGAGATCCGAAAATGTCAGGCATCCCACATCAATATCTTTATTCCGCATCAGGTCAACGGCCTCTTTAATGGCCCCGGCGCTACTTCCCCAGCCAATGAGCAAGATACCGGCATCATCAAAATATCCATGCGGCGGATTCATTTCTTCCTGCATGGCCGTTATTTTGGCATTTCTCTTGTTCAGCATTTTTACACGATTTATTTTATCTTCACTGATATGACCGTCTTCAAGATGTTCGTTTCCGCTCGATTGGACAATAGCCATTCCCATGCAAGGAAGCGCTCTGGGTGAAACACCTGATTCCGTCACTGTATACCGGTTGTAATTCTTGGGGTCATCCAGGTCTGCATCTGATGCAATAAACCGCTGAATCCGGTCCGGTGCTTCAAATTTTTCTCCGGTCAGATAAACCGAATCAGTTAAAAATTGATCCATTAAAATAATCGCCGGCACCTGATATTTTTCAGAAAGTTCAAACGCCCGAATGGTATTGTAGAACGCTTCATTGACTGTGCGGGGCGCAAATACAAATCTTGGGAATTCATCCTGAGACGAATGAATAACAAATAGAAGATCTCCCTGGGCGGTGCGGGTGGGCAAACCTGTTGCCGGACCCGGACGCTGGGCATTGACAATAACAATTGGCGTTTCCGTGATTCCCGCAAGCCCCAGTCCTTCTGTCATCAGGCAGAAACCACCCCCGGATGTCGACGTTATTGAACGAACCCCGGCAAACGACGCACCGATAATCATGTTCACTGCTGAAATTTCATCTTCCGCCTGTTCCACCACAAACGGATAATTCTCCGTCATCTCAGTCAGTTCCTGAAGAACCCCGGTTGCCGGAGACATGGGATAAAACGCTGCAAAACGGCAGTTTGCAGCCAGGGCGCCCAATGCTATGGCCTTAGAACCATTCATCAGAAGACCTTTTGCAGATCCTTGAATCCATTTAAACGCCCATTGGAAATCAACGTTCGCAACAGCCTGATATCCGAGTTCAGCAGCCTTTAAGTTTTTTTCTAAAACAGATGAATCTTTTCCGCCAAATCGGGATGCCAGAATATCTTTAAAAATTTCAAAAGGTGCCTTCAAGAGTCCGAGGCCGGCGCCTGCGGCCACCGTGTTAGCGACTATTTTGCCGCCCGCCTGTTCGGCTAATTTTTCAAATTCAACTATTAACAGGGACTTAACATCAGGCAGCACCCGCTCGACACTCAGGATAATACCGTCGGGGGCCAATTTATCTTTATGCAGCAATACGGTTTGCCGATCCAATGCAATCAACAAATGAATCGCATAACGGGGAGCGTTGATTTCATGGTCACTGATTCTGATCTGGACAAAACTGTGCCCCCCCCGGATACGTGACTCGAAATCATTAATGGTCATTACATATAGACCGGCTTGCTGACATACCTGTGACAAAAGATCGCCTATGGTTTGAATCCCCTGACCGGCTTCACCACCTATTGTGACATTAAGATCAACAGACATACACCACACTCCTTAACTGCTGAAAGGATGTTAAATGGTTAAATTTTACCGGTCCTGCCATCATCGCACGATTCATTGTCATCGTCTAAGCGAGAATGTTCCGCGGTAGAGGATGTCGCGCAGAATTCAACACTGCCTGAGGCGCTGCCCAGCAGCGTTAAAACCGAATCATAATCCGGCTCCTGAGAAATTTCCGGGACCAGCTGGGTAAAAATTACCCGGCTGTTTTCATCCAAAACGACCAGGGCTCTTGCAAACAATCCGGCCAGGGGCCCGTCAATCAATCGCACCCCATAATTTTCACCGAACGACAAATTTCTGAGTTCGCACACCGAAATCACGTTTTTGATTTCCTCTTCTGCATTAAATCGCGCATGGGCAAACGGCAAATCCTTTGAAACACATAATATTTCCGTATTATCAAGGTTATTCACTTCTTTGTTAAACCGTTTAACAGATGCGGAACATACCGGTGTTTCAACACTGGGAAAAATATTAATGACAACTCTTTTGCCTTTAAAATCTTTTAACGTAACATCCGACATATCTGTTTTGGTCAGCAGAAAATCCGGTGCCGAATCGCCCACCACCGGCAAGTTGCCGCTGGTATGAACCTCTTTGTCTATAAACGTTACTTTTGCCATAATCCTTCTCCTTAAAGTTTATTTATCCCAGCAAATTATCCAGTGCCATCATAATCACAAACCCGATCATCACCCCATAGGTTGCCTGTCGGGATTTTCCATGAGAATGCGTCTCGGGAATGATTTCATCGCTGATGACAAAAAGCATGGCACCGGCGGCAAATGCCAGGGCAAACGGCAGCAACGGATAGAATACGGTAACTGCCCCGGCACCGAGTATGCCGCCAATCGGTTCCACAAGGCCGGTACAAGCGGCAATGGAAAACGCCTTCCAACGCGTATATCCCAGGCCAAGCAGCGGCAGCGCCACTGCAAGTCCTTCCGGCATGTTCTGAATCCCGATCCCAATGGCAAGGCTAATGCCATTGCTGATATCCCCGGTTCCGAATCCGACCCCCACCGCCATTCCTTCCGGAAAATTGTGAATGGTAATGGCGATCACAAACAGCCATATGCGTTTCAGATTGGAAGACGGCCCTTCCGGTCCTTTAATGAAATGTTCATGGGGAAGATATTTGTCAATCAGATCCAAAACCAGCGCACCGGAGAGCATTCCTGAAACAACGATATAAACGCCAAATCCCGGCCAGACGATCTCACCGCTTTCAATGCCGGGAATAATCAGCGAAAAAGAGGTGGCTGCCAGCATCACACCGGCTGACGCCCCCAGCATGGTATTCAGCACATTGCGGGATACCGTCTTAAAAAAAAAGGCCGGTAATGCGCCGACACCGGTTGCCAGACCGGCCAGCAGGCTGGCAATAACCCCATAGTAGAAAAGCGTCATATAACTTTCTCCTTTTCGTCGTCCG
>CAZQLG010000299.1:0-4054 GCA_964594105.1 uncultured Desulfococcus sp.
CCAGAAAATAAAATTTGTTATTTTCATCCACCAGAAACTCCACAGTTCCCGCGTTTACATATCCGGATGCTTTCGCCGCTGCCACCGCAGCCTTCCCCATTTCTTCCCTAAGCGCCGGAGTCATTATCGACGACGGAGTTTCTTCAATAATCTTCTGGTGTCTTCTCTGAATCGAGCATTCTCTTTCAAGGAGATGGATGGTGTTTCCAAACTTGTCCGCCAATACCTGGAACTCGATATGCCGGGCTTTTATAAAAAACTTTTCCAGATAGATCTCACCGTTACCAAATGCATTGACCGCTTCCCGGGAAGCGGCTGCACAGGCATCAGCCATTTCTTCAGATGAATGAACAATCCGGATGCCTTTTCCGCCCCCGCCGGCGGTGGCTTTGATCAGCACCGGATATCCGAGTTTTTCGGCTTCAATGACCATGACATCGGCGTCTGCTTCTGTAGTGGTCAGGCCCGGCGTCACCGGGACCCCGCTGCTCACCATGATTTTTCTGGAAGTTATTTTATCCCCGAGATCCTTGATCACCTGGGCAGGCGGGCCGATAAAAATGACTCCTTCCTGTTCACATTTTTCAACAAACTCGCTGTTTTCTGCCAGAAACCCATACCCCGGATGAATGGCTTCCGCACCAGTTGTTTTTGCGGCATCAATAATTTTATCCATATTCAGATAGCTCTGAGACGGTTCAGAAGCCCCCAGACAAACTGCTTCATCAGCGGAAAGCACATGCAGCGCTTTTTTATCCGCATCCGAATAGACGGCCACGGTTTTTACACCCATATCCCGGCATGTATTAATCACCCGAAGTGCAATTTCACCCCGGTTTGCAATCAGTATTTTTTTAAACATTTTCATTATTCCTGTAAAAAAGTCAGCTTTCGATGGCAAAAGAAAAAGTTCACCAAATCTTAACAAAATTGGCAAGGCATCGCAAATCCTGAGCGATGATTCGTAATATAATGATGGCTAAGTCAAAAGTTTCATATGCAAGGCGGAGTGGTTTTTCAGGCACGAAATCATACAAGGCGTATCTTGAGTGCCTGAAAAATCGCTACAACGCAGCAGATGGGACTTTTGGCGACGCCATCACATTCGGAAGACACCGAAGCCGTATGCATCATCCCTGATCGGGGCATTTAATGATGCAGATATCGCCAACCCCAAAATATCTCTTGTCTTTACCGGATCAATAATCCCGTCATCCCATAACTGGGATGTGGCATAATATGCATTTCCTTCCTTACGGGCATTTTCAATAACCGAGTCCTTGATAAAGTCAGATTCCTCTTTTGTTAACGGTTCCTGCCCAAGCCTTGCCCGCTGATCATTGGTGATGGTTTCAAGAACACCAGCGGCCTGTTCACCACCCATCACACCGATCTGTGCATTGGGCCACATCCACATGAATCTCGGCGAATAGCCCCGGCCGCACATGGCGTAATTACCCGCGCCAAATGATGCGCCCACCACAACCGTAAACTTTGGAACTGTGGCGGTTGATACAGCATTCACCATTTTATGGCCGTCTTTGGTGATTCCGCCGCGTTCGTACTGGCTGCCCACAATAAATCCATTAATATTCTGGAGAAACAAAAGCGGAATTTTTCGTTTATCGCATAACTGAATAAACTGGGTGGCCTTCTGGGCGCTGTCTGAAAACAAAATCCCGTTATTGGCAAGAATGCCCACCGGGTATCCATGGATGTGCGCCCATCCCGTCACCAGGGTCGGACCGTACATTTCCTTGAATTCCAAGAACCGGCTACCGTCTACAATTCTGGCGATCACTTCCCGGCAATCATAGGGTTTCGTCAAATCCGGGCTCACGATGCCGTATAATTCTTTTGGATCATATAAAGGAGGCTCCGGGTCCATCATGGTGAGTTTTGATTTTTCGTTTGCCGGCAGATTCTTAACAATACTTCGAATAATCTGAATGGCATGGGAATCATCTTCCGCGTAATAATCAGACACACCAGACTCACTGCAATGCAGTTCCGGACCGCCCAGATCATTAGCAGACACCTCTTCGCCAGTGGCGGCCTTGACAAGCGGCGGGCCACCCAGAAAAATAGCACCATGTCCTTTTACATGCACAATATCATCACACATGGCAGCGCCGTAAGCACCACCGGCTGTGCAAAGCCCCATCACCCCCACGACCTGCTGAATACCCATTTTGGACATCATGGCCTGATTATAAAATATTCTGCCACCATCATCCAAATCAGGAAAAATTTCAGACTGCATGGGCAAATACGCACCGGCTGAATCAAGCAAAGATATCATAGGAAGCCGGTTTTCCATGGCAATGGTCTGGCATCTTAATGATTTTTTCACTCCCATGGGATAGATGGACCCCCCTTTAATGGTGGCATCATTAAGACTGACAATGCACTCCCGTCCTTCAATCACGCCGATACCGACAATCACGCCGGCTTTATGGATCTTGCCGTCATACATATCCTTTGCGGCCAGGGGCGCAATCTCCATAAACGGCGTATTTTTATCCAGCAATAATTCAAGCTTTTTTTTGGCCGGAATTTTCCCGGATTCCTTTTCCCTGTCAAGGGCTTTTTGCGACCGCTGATTCATGGCAATGTCAAGCTCATTGTTCAAAGCTTCCACAAGGGCTGTCATTTCCTGAAAATTTTTCTTATACCCTTCCGAATTTACATCAATTTTACTTTCAATTACTTCCACGGTGTAGCTCCTCAATGTCGATCAATTATTTTTGATGGCTTCGTAAAAAATCCAAATTCTGTGTTGCGCTGCTTTCTTCGTCACTGCAGAGTAGGCTAACTACTCCTCATTCCTCAGAATTTACGCGCCTTGAATTTGAACTTTTTTTCTTTGCCATCCGAATCTGACTTTTTGGGGTTCATTATTTTTAAGCACAATACATAAAACCAGATTCAGGGCCACTGCGCCGCATTCTTTTGAGAAACCAGCGGACAGCTAAACCTCTCCGGCTTTTTTTGTATCAGCTTGAGACAAATTTCAAACATCGGTTCAAATGCATCCATCAAATTTTCCGGCTTTCCCCGCAGCAGCCAGTTAATGACGATATGCTCTAAAGAGCCAATCAGGGTGGCTCTTAAGTAATAAGGATCAATGCCCGGTTGAATCTCACCGGATTCAGCGCCTTCTCCTATGCAGCGGTCGACGATTTTCAGGTAGTCGCGTATCTCTTTGTGCGCTTCCGTATCAATAAATTTGCGATTATGTTTGAGGATCAACAGCAAAACCGCCGTAAATTCAGGATGCTCACTGTAATACAGTAACTGCATATACAAAGTGGCATGCAGCTTATTCACCGCACCCCGAATCAATCGTAAATGAAAATTTAAATTTTCATGGAGTTTTTGCATATGCCCCCGGGGAATGGAAAACAACAGGTTTTCCTTGGTGCTGAAATATTCGTAAACAAATGCATCTGATGCGCCGGCAGCCTTTGCAATCTCTGATATGGTCGCATCCTGAAAGCCTTTTTCAGAAAATATGTTGGTGGCGGCTTCCAGTATCTTACTTTTTCGTGCTGCTGTTTTTTCCAGACCCGTCATGACGCTCCCTTAAAAAATTTCCCTCAGGCGACCTGTTGTTTGTTTAATTAGAACGGCTCATAAATAGAAGCAATAATTCAATAACTTCAAATGATTAAACTATATTAATTTTAATTATGCATATATTTTAAAGTCTAACTATTTTTATGTCAACATTATTCTTGTATGACTTTTTAATATTGCGAAAAATAAAGGTCTACCACTTAAATTATAGGCAAATTCCCTGCATCAATCCCCCTTCACCCGTATGCTTAGAAACCGCCACGATCACTCCAATATAGACGCTTGTGTTCTTGATGCCCGGATTCAGCACATTCCTGAAAAAATTAATCCCGGCATCTTCAGAACTGTAACGACTGCCATCAACTGAAAGGTGCTGTCTCATTATTGATATTATTAATATGATTTTTTACAAAAAGATTTTGCAGAGACCAAAAAAGACGTGATATAAAAATCAGGCGGTGGATATTGGGAAGTC
>CAZQLG010000300.1:0-4052 GCA_964594105.1 uncultured Desulfococcus sp.
CCCGTTCGCCATCGCCCGGGCTGTAATTCGATTTTTTGATGAGAATAAGGCCGTGGCGTTCGGGGAAAACATTAAAAATCAGCAGTACCGGTTTTTATGGGATCATCTGGTGGATGGGATTGAGAAAACCTGGGAAATGTCTTTGTAGGGTGCGGGCTTTATGCCCGCCCGTCATTCTGGCGACAACCGGAATGAAAAATCAGCCGCAGATAAACGCGGATATGATTTCTTGACATCCCGCTGTGATTGCCTTAAATATAAGTAAGGATTTTAAAAAAGTAAGGAGGCTGTGATGGCATTGGCAACGCTTACCACAAAAGGGCAGGTGACCATTCCAAAGGTGATCAGGGATTCTCTGAAATTAAATACCGGCGATAAAATTGAAATTATAGTTACGGATGAGGGGGAAGCGATACTTCGGCCGGTTTCCAAAAAAGTGGATGATATTTTCTGTAAATTACATAAACCCGGGGCAAAACCCGTATCTGTTGAAACAATGGCGGATGCAATCAGGAATCGGATGAAGGATAAATTTCAATGAAAGCAATTGATACCAATATCTTGATTCGATTTTTAACCGGTGATGATGAACGCCAGGCAAAAAAAGTCTATTCTATTTTTAAAGCGGCTGAATCGGAAAGAAAAGAACTGTTTGTGCCCTTGCTTGTTGTACTTGAAATGATCTGGGTGCTGGAATCTGTTTATGAGGTATTGAGGATTGAGATTCTGGAGTCGATAAAAGATCTGTTATTGATGCCGGTTTTAAAATTTGATCATCAAACAGTGTTGCGGAAACTGCTTCTTTCTGCTCAAGGCAATAATCATGACCTTTCTGATTTATTAATTGCACATTCGGCTAAAGTCAATGGATGTGAGACTGTTATTACCTTTGACAAGAAAGCCGCAAAATCCAAATTGTTTGAGCTTTTAAAATGAAATTAATCGTACAAATTCCATGTTATAATGAAGAGAAGACGCTGCCTCAAACTTTTAAAGATATTCCCAGGCAGATTGAAGGCATTGATAAGGTTGAAGTGCTGATTATTGATGATGGCAGCATGGATAAAACTGTCGAAGTCGCAAAAAAAATTGGTGTTGACCATATTGTAAGCAACAAACAAAATAAAGGCTTGGCGTTTTCTTTTATTGCCGGGCTTGAGGCGTGTCTGAGGCAGGGGGCAGATATTATCGTTAATACAGACGGCGATAATCAGTATAAAGGAGAGTATATCCCAAAACTGATTGCACCGATACTTGATGGCAGAGCTGATATGGTAATTGGTGATCGAAAAACAGACACCATTGAACATTTTTCTTTTTTTAAAAAAAGGCTCCAGAAACTGGGGAGCTGGGTTGTCCGCAGACTTTCGAGTACGGATGTCCCCGACGCAGTGAGCGGTTTTCGTGCCTTCAGCCGATCTGCGGCCATGCAGCTGAATATCATTTCCGAGTATTCATATACCGTTGAAACAGTGATCCAGGCCGGGATGAAAAAAATGAGTATTGTCAGTATTCCTGTTGGTACGAATTCCAAAACAAGGGAATCCCGGCTGGTGAAGAGCATTTCAAGGTTCGTGCTGCACCAGGTAAATACAATGATTCGTATGTACACCATGTTCAAGCCGTTACGGGCTTTTTTTTTCATTGGCGGTATTTGTATTCTCGGCGGGTTTATTCCTTCTTTTCGCTTTCTGTATTTTTATCTTGCCGGCGAGGGCGGCGGCCATATTCAATCCCTTATTTTTGCGGCGATTTTGTTTATTATTGGATTCCAGGTGCTTATTCTAGGGCTTATCGGAGATGTAATTTCTCATAACCGCAAATTGATTGAAGAGACTTTGCTGCGGGTGAAGCGGATTGAACTTGATTGTCAGGATGATAAGGGAAAAGGATTAAAGGCGGAAGACTGAAGGTGAAGTGCTCTTATCCTTTGTCAGGTAATATATCAGCGATCTTTAAACATTGATTTTTGATTATGATGATAAAATAAAAGTTAGCGAATTGAATTAATAAAACAACTGAAATCCCCTTTTGGGCTGGGATCAGAGTCCTTTTCGGGTTCAGCGGCAGTTGTAAAAGTTGTTGAAAATGTAGTGGTTTCTGCTTCAGAAACTTCGGAATCCGACGCTTCTTCATCTAATGTCTCTACCTGGCTCTCCGTTTTCGGTAAATATGAAATGGATGCTTTGTATTCACTTAAATATTCCAACGGAACATCATCATTTAATCGGTTGAAAATGGCGGCCATGTGATATCCTGAATTGTTATATCGCACATAATCAAGAAACGCAGACCCGTCTATTCTTTCCTCCGTCTCGTCCTCATTGATTTTAATCAGTTGGAATGAGTCTGCATCAATTTGGGAGTCCTTAATATCCGGTGAAAAATTTACCGTGATGGTTTTTACATTTATATCTATATTTATGCTGTTCCTTTCAGGTGAAGCAGAAATAACCGTCGGGATATCAATGTCTTCTTGCACAGCACCTTGGTGTTTCGTACCTGCATGGAACATGGGCCATGAGGAATCCGCAAGCTGAACAAGGCCGGGGTCAACGGCATACAGGCATTTGTCTCTTGATGCAAAGTAAATGGTTCCGTCGCTGCCTATGGCTGGTGATGCTTCAATAATCGGAGCATTGGTTTGATATACCCAGTCATTGCGGTCTTCCTCTTCTATTTCAGGGGATTCAAAAGCATAAAAATTGCCGTCCTTTGAGCCAACGTAAACGATGCCGTTGCTGTCTATTGCCGGCGAAGAATTAATATCCAATGGCGGACTGGTGCGAATTGCCCAATTTGGCGTTCCATTTCTATTGAAGGCGACAAGATAGCCATCCCATGATCCGACATAAATTTTCCCGTTCGGGCCAATAGCAGGTGAAGAATAAAAACCAGTTCCACCGTCAAACTCCCACAGTTTGCTGCCGTCCACGTTGATGCTGTAAAATTTAAAATTGTATTCCTCAGCACTTCCCGTATTGCATTCCCCCACATAAATCTGTCCATATTGATCAATTGCCGGAGATGCATAAAATTCGGCATTTCCGGAAAAAGTCCACTTTAATACACCGTTATCAGCTGCTAATGCATATAGTTTTTTATCCAGCGAACCAAAATAAACAACATCTTCAATGCCGTCAAACCCTATTGCCGGAGAGGATACGATTTTCCCGCCGGTAAGATATTTCCATTTTAGACCACCACTGGTACTGATGGCATATAGATGATTATCGCTGGCTCCCACATAAACGGTCCGTTCGTCTAAGGAAATGGCGGGCGAGGAAAAAATATAATCACCTATGTTAAAGGACCATTTTAATTCACCGTTTGGCCGGACAGCATAGAAATAATTATCAGTAGAACCGAAATATATCGTTCCGTCTGAACCAATGGCCGGAGAGGATTTAATCTGGTCTCCGGTCTGGAATCGCCATATTTCGTTTCCTGCTAGTGGGTCAACAGCATAAAGCTTGCCGTCATCAGAGCCTAAATAAATGATACCGTCATCGTCGATTGCTGGAGATGTATCAATTTCTCCGCCGGTCTTAAATTTCCACTTGGCAACAATAATATTGCCGGGGTCTGTTTCGGTATTTAAACCAAGATCTGTTTTAACCACTCGGCAGATGGGTTTGAATAAGCCGCCTTGGTAAGTATGTGTGAAAGTTTGTGAATATGAGTTTGTTTCTACAAAAATGGGTTCACTGCCATCGCCGAAATCCATAGTATATGATTTCGGCATAGAAGTGTCAGTTGCAACAGCGCAGGTAAGCCGGACTTCCAGAGGGGCAACACCTGAAGACGGTTGAGTATAGAGGGTCGCAATAGCAGAATAGCTTTTTACAGGTAATAATAAACATATGATGATGAAGCTTAAAGAAATGAAGACTGCTGAGTTTATCTGGCTTAAAGAAATTCTCATATACCAAGTTGCCCTTCAATTTTGCTCCTGAAAGGAGATGTTATGGAGTAGTAAAGGTTTGATGGCTTCGTAAAAAGTCCAAATTCTGTGTTGCGCTTCATCCTTCGTTTCTTCATGGTACACTAAG
>CAZQLG010000301.1:0-4037 GCA_964594105.1 uncultured Desulfococcus sp.
AGATGACTGTCCAAAAAATCATGCCTAAGAATCGTACTTTTCCCGAGGTCTGTAATTATAGGAACCAATTTATACCTCAACCGATTTCATTTTAAAGTAAAGGATATTGTTTAAAATATTATCACTTTAGGGGGCCAGTTCACCCCCGTTGTTGAAGGGAATGAGTTGTTCTCGAACCGTTTCCTTCCAATGGTTCAGAATTCTTTGCGATTGTTCTTTCGCTTTTGGGTGAATGGCATTGAAAATACCTCCATCAATCTGCTCGTTCTGTGTTATAAAATTGATTGATTTTTCTGCGTTTATAAAAACGTGTGGGCTGATATCCTTCCATTGTTCCGGAGTGAAGCCCCAATCCTTATTTTTGAGAATCTCTATGATAGTTGCTGACACCCCCACTCTACGGCAAGGTGCTGGTATATGGTTGTATTCTGAGATTTTATCCATGTCCCAATATTCTTCTCCGAATAAACGAAATAAAACATTTAATGCAAATCCAAACGTGTAAAATAAGTTATGCGGAGAGCCAAAAGCACAATTAAGTGCCATTCCAGAGTCATCATCTACGTTTGGTATCCAACCATTCAACTTTTTTTCCTTTTGGGAACCGATTGCATAACCTAAAGAAACTGAAACAGCTGAGCAATCAGCATCCATTTCAAGGGTTTGATAGGTAAGGCTTGAAATATTCTTAGGGGACGATCCGGAAATTTCTTCTATTATTGAATAAGAAGATAGAGACCTTATTAGGTCTACATGGCCATTTCTTAAGTGGGCCATTTCATGTGCTACTAAAAAGTTAAACGATATATCAATTAGTATCTTTGCATAAATACGCCTCACGGGATCGATTGGCTGATATAACTTATACGCACCATCTTGATTTAATTCTCTAACATCAGTAGGTATTTTATGAAGCAATGGGGGTGAAGATTCGACTTTCGAATTCCCAATTTGCGGCATAATTCCTGGATGGGCAAACATTCGGTAAAAAATATCATTGAGTATTAATAATGCCCCTTCTGTGACTCCTATAAAATGGTACTTATTAATAAGAGCGACGGCATTTATTTTCGGATTACAAATCCAGTCAAAGTGAACCGGTATCTTTTTCTTTGTTGCAGGTGTTTTAATAATTGCTTGGATTAAATTATCTGCAATATTTTTATATGTTAGGTATTGAGGAAAATCATGACTTTTTTGAAATCGTCCACCTAAATGTTTCATTTCTCGATTAAAAATATCATTAATCTCATGAAGCATTCTTTCCTTTGCTCCACTTCCGTGCCATGTTGAAACCTTTCCTTGTTTAGCAAACCAATTTAGAAATCTGCCATCACTACTGTCACCAGCCGCTAATCCATTCGCTGTAGCAACAGCAATACATTTATTGGTTAATAATTTAATTTCCTTTCCTTTTAAATACACCAGCCCTGTTGAGAAGATTGATTCCATACAATAATTGTAATCTGGTTTTAGAGGATGAATATTTGGAATTCTTTCGCAATTCAACTGAGATTCAAAAACGGAATTTAAACCGTTTGACCGTTTTTCTAAACCTTTCATAAAAAATGCTTTGTCTGAGATTGATAGGCTTCCACCTTCGCATAAATATGATATTATCGCGAATTGCTCTATTGATAGATATTCAGGTTCCCAGTCAATATCTGTTAAAGGGCGATCTAATTCTTCTTTGGGGTAGAACACTCCTTCGAAAGAACAAGCAGATTGACTATCCCCGCTGGTTCCACAGTACCTTAATTTTAAAAATTCGTTTGCATGTTCAAGTTTCCCATCAGTAAAGGATTCAAATAACATATTATATTTATAACATATCCGATACCATAATATGTTTAAAAAATAATAAATAGCATTATTAGGGTGCGACACAAGAAACGCCCAAGTCTTTTTTGGAATACATCTTAATCCATAGGGCATTCCTGTATATTTTACTATTGCCTTGCTCCCACAAACAATTAGGTTTGGAAATGAATATAGGGTGTTCTTCAAATTGGTATTCGAGCAAGACAGAAAATCAAGATAAGCCTGACGGAGATCGTATTCCGTCTTATGATCAAAATAGCTCCAAACTATTCTAAGAGGAAACGCTGTATCTGCTAGTATTGAGGAATAAACTGCTTGAGTTAAATCAGGTTTTTTAAGTTCATTCTGGGAGGGTACTTCTCTTCGTGCAATATACCGGAATGCGTTTGTCAGCATTTTGGGTTTATAATTATCATCTGCGCCTAAATTTTTTTTGGGTTTATCAAATACGCATACATCTATTACTGATTTAAGTTTAGTGAAAGAATTTTCTATTTCATTCGAGCATAGTTCTTTTGTAAACTCTATAACAGCGATTACATTGTTGATGTCATAGATTGCGCCATTGGTTAAAGGTATTTTCTTACCTTCTCCTTCCACAATCATACAGTCAAAATGTTTGCTAACCCGATTCTTTGAATTTGTAATTTTGCCACTCACCACTTGGATGTCAATACTTTTAAACACACTTTTTTCTCGAAGCTCTTTAGGAACCCCATTATACATACTATCAATTGACAGGTTATTGCCAATAGGCTCGATATCCTTGAAAGAATGAAGTCCCTTCTCCCTTATTGCCAATAAAAGGTCTAAGACAGTATTTATTCTCATATTCTCATATTCTCATATTCTCAGCATTCCTGGCTAATACTGTGAGGTCTCTGACAACATATTGAAAAATAGAACTATTCAGGCAATTTTATTGATTCTTAAACTGGCTTGCGAATATAAGATGACCTGAGATAACGTTCCCCTATCTTATATGAAATCTCTTACATTATTTGGTTTATCTATGTATCTTGCTAATGCATAACAATTATTCGACGGCCTAAGTGAAGCCTGAAAGACGTCTTTTAAGCAAACGGTTTGACGCAAATCTTTTAATCCTGCTTGATATTACGCTTTATACAAGAATGGAATACGGCTTTTTGGCTTGATATCACATTATTACTTTTCAAGCGTGTAGGAGCTATAAAACCAATCCGTATTTAAATTATCGAATTATTAACATAAATTTAGTTTTAGAACAATAGTGAAAAATTGGGAGTGCTACAGAATCTGCGACTAAAAATCTTTTGTTATGTCTACATTCAAAATAAATGCAAAAACCCATCATCGGAGGGCGGGTCCCATTGTGATGTGGCCCAGTGCTGATGGCTTCCGTGGGCTACGGGGGCAAACTGTTTGAGCGTATACATTCCAATAAATTTATCAACTTCGACCGGCAGGGAAGGCAGAAAGATCCCGGGCATTTCACTTTTTAAGCGAGTTTTTGCCCCCGCCGCGGAAAGCTGTCAGCACTGGGAAAACCGCAGCACAGGGTGGGTTCTTTTGTTACTTTTCTTGCCCATCAAGAAAAGTAAAAAGAAAAAAACCAGATTTCTACAGCAAAGTACAAAAGGTCACCATTCCCATAAGACTGGCAAGACGCATAAATCCTGAACAATGATACAAATTGTAGGGCGGGATTACATTGCCGGGTAAGAAACCCGACCTATATAGAAATAACTTGCTGATACAGAAGCGAAAAACGTCATTAAGTAACTTTTGACGATGCCATCTTACATAGGCTTTCAGATAATGATTTTGGGAAGGCAGCAGGGAGGGAATAATACATGATGCGTATATCCCCGACCGATAACGCACCCAAAATTTTTATCTGGAAGACTATGTTCGGGGGGAGACTTCTTCTTTAAGGAGACAACAGGCAATTTGATATTCCGGTGTGCCGTCATCTCGATAACTCAGATTTCCGGGCTGAACCAGCTTGTTCATCACGCACCCTTCGGGGATATCAAGTGAAAATAAATCCTGCTCATTAATTTTTTCTTTTTCAATTAATAGGTTATCTCTGATTTCAAAGCTATGCAGGGGATAATCTTCGCACAAAGGGCAGCGATAAACACGGCCATTGGGAAAAATAAAATAATTTTCCGCCACTAGGCCGGCACATTCAAATATTTCAGTACTTTTTAAAAACACTTTGGGGTAGGTCA
>CAZQLG010000302.1:0-4029 GCA_964594105.1 uncultured Desulfococcus sp.
TCAATTTTCACTATTCAATTTTCAATTTTAATTATCCAGCACTTGCCGGATAATTTTCGCTATTTTCTGCCGTGTCATCGGTTTCATGACAAAGGCGGCGATATCCAGCGTTTTCGATTTTTCCTCATCAATGAGCGAACTGTGCCCGATGCAGATAATCACCGGAATATCCGGTCGGATGCGCTTGAGTTCTTCGGCAAACGAAACACCTGTCATCTGCGGCATGGTCATATCGGTGATGATCAGGTCATATTTATCCGGTGATAATCGAAACCATTCCAGCGCGTCTGTCGGCGATATGGTGGCGTCAATTTTATATCCCAGGCGTTCCATCATCCGCTGTCCCAGTTTCATGAGGGATGGTTCATCATCCACAAAAAGGAGGGTCTCATTGCCTGTGGAAAGATCCATGCTTCTTTCTGGTTTTATTTCAGGTTGTGCGTCAATTTTTGGCAACAAAATTGAAAACACAGCCCCTTTGCCGGGCTCGCTGTCAACGGCAATTGAACCATTATGATTTTTAACAATACCGTGAACCACGGACAGGCCCAAGCCGGACCCTTTTCCCACGTCCTTGGTGGTAAAATACGGATCAAAAATTCGATCGAAAATATCAGGATCGATTCCCGGCCCGGTATCACTGACACTTATTTTGACATAAGCGCCCGGCAGTGAATCCGAATCGCCATTGACCGACATGGTGTCTATAATGACGGACTCCACGTTTACGCTAAGAATCCCACCAGTCTCTTCCATGGCATGAGATGCATTGATACACAGGTTCATCATGATCTGGTTGAGCTGGACCGGATCAGCCAAAACGATTTCACCGGCGTCAACCATATCTGCGCAAATTTCAATGGTACTTGGAATGGTTGACCGTAAAAATTGTACAGCGTCTATAATGATCGGAACAATGACGACTGGTTTTAAGCGCTGGTCTGTTTTTCGGGAAAAGGCCTGAAGCTGACTCACGATATTTTTTACCCGCAGGCCGGCGGATTTGATTTCTTCAAGATTCCCATGGGCTGAATTTGCTTCCGGCACATCATCTAACGCCAGTTCCGTGTTGCCGATAATAATGCTGAGGATATTGTTAAAATCATGGGCAATGCCCCCGGACAGGGTGCCGATGGATTCCATTTTTTGCGCCTGGCGCAGTTGATTTTCCAATTTTTTTTGCTGCGTTATATCATAAAAAATGGTGAGAAGGTAAAATCTATCCCCAAGGGTAATCGGCCGGCAAAACATGAGTGCGGTTAATATGAAATCATCTTTGGCCTTAAACGCCATTTCAAACCCCGAAACTTTCCCATGTGCTTTTAATTCCGCAGTAAACCGGTTTCTATCTGTTGGTGAATAAAATCCCATCTCGGTAGTGGTCTTCCCAAGGAGTTCCGACCGGTCGTATTGGGTCAGTTCGCAGAGCTTTATGTTAATATCCAGCATTTTCCCCGTTTCAACATCGGTGAGTGAAATGGCCTGGGGCGAAAAATCAAACAGGCTACGGAATTTGGATTCATTCTCCCGCAATGCCTGTTCCATGAGCCTGCGCTCGGTGATGTCCCGTGCAATGGAAATGACGGCAATGATTTTATTATCACGATAAAGCGGCGCACCGCTGACTTCACCGAATTTTTTTGAGCCATCTTTTGCGATAAACCCGTATATTGATGAAGTAATGCTCTTTCCTGAGAGCACTTGTGTAATATCTGAGAAAACCTGTTCAAAATATGCCGGTTCCAGCACATTTAAATCCGGAAAGGACCTGCCCATCAATTCATCCGACGTGTACCCCAGTAATTTTTCAACTGAGGGGGATATGCTAAGAATATTGAATTCGGGATCAAGGGCGTAAATCACGTCATTTGAGTGCATAAAAAGCAGACGATATTTTTCTTCACTCTCCCGCAACGCCGCCTCGGCCTGTGTACGATCTGTCAGCATTTTATTGGCCGAAGATGCGATTTCGGCAAATTCGGAAAAATCCAAATCCTCCGGAATAATCGTAACAGAACCCGTGGCCGCTTTTTTAAAAAAGGTCGAAAAGAGGCTAATCCCGGCCTGGATTTTATTGGAAACATACCGGGCCCAAAAAAGGCACAATAAAAGCAGGACCAGAAGGATAAGTAAACTTTTCAGAATGTTATTTACCAGATTCGTCTTTAAGGCCGCCTTGTTGTTTGAAATTGTCGTTTCAATGGTGTCCAGATAACTGCCGGCACCGACAATCCATTCCCAATCCGGTATGCCGACAACAAAAGAAATTTTCGCAGAAGGCGTCGGCACATTCAGCTTATGCCATGAATAAAAAACAAACCCGCCATCCGGATTTTCAACGACTTTTTGATATTCGGCAAAAATCTTCACCCCGTTGGGGTCGGTCAGGTCGATAATGCTTTTGCCTCCTTTTGTGATGTGGCCATTTGAAAACAGGGGGTCCCCGTGATACGTGCTTGCAAAAAGATACCCCTCGTCGTGAAACCGGATGTCTTTGATATAATTAATGGCTTCTTCCTGAATTTGGGCGTTCACATCATCCAGATACTCCCCGCAACCCAAATACCAGTCCAGGTGCTTAAAATATTTAACAAACGTTATTTTAGGATACGCAACCGCTGGATCTTTGTCCGGTTTGGGCCAGAAGTCTGTTACAAACCCTTCACCGGATTCCCTGACTATATTGATTTCATCGCGAATAATAAAACTACCATGCGAATCCTGCAAATCCATCAGGTTTTTCCCTTCCAGTTCCGGTCGCACCGGGTACAATTGCTCCACTCCGTCCATTGACACCGCAAAATAATATCCGCGTCCGTTATTAAACCGGATGGGCCGAAGGGTGTCCTTAATCATTTTTTTGATTTCGTCTAAAGATTTAGATGTCCGGTTTTGCTGATAGATGCTATCGGCTATCTGAAGGGCTTCATAAACGCGTTCTCTGATAGAATTTTTCAACCTTTCTTCGGTCTGGTTATTCATGTGCCGGATATAATTTGCGGTTTCAGTCACATGGGCTCTAAGATAATCCTTTTGAGATACGATATATTCTTCCCGCAATGATGTTGATTGGTCCAAAAATTCGGTATATTCATCATATATAAAAAGAAGACAAAACAGCCCAACGGAAACCAGGGCGATGAAAACCATATTTTTTAAAAACATTTTTGAAATAGTTGTGTTTTTACGCTTCATCGGTTCTCCAATTAATTAAATTGAATATTGAAAATTGAAAATTGACAGTCTCGTAAAAAGTCAGATTCCGATGGCAAAGAAAAAAGCTCCAAATTCAAGGCGCGCAAATTCTGAGTGATGATTCGTACTTAGCGTACTTTGAAGAAACGAAGAATGCAACGCAACACAGAATTTGGACTTTTTACGAAGCCATCAAAATTTATTGTATTGCTTTTACGATGTCATTTTCAATAATTAATTCTGCTTATCCACTTCACTTAAGTTATTGTCTCAATTCTTTGATATGGATTAATATATTTAAGTAATTATTAATTCTCAATGATGAATTCCGGCTTCAGGATTTGGAAGTCAGAGAAAACGCCCTGAAGGGGCATTACATATCAGCCCGGGGCAACGCCCCGGGAATGGGTAGGAAATAGATTCAGCCCTGAAAGGGCGTAACATACTGTTAATGAAATGAATTAATTTGGTTTGGAGAAATTATGTCACGCCCTTTCAGGGCTGAAATCAATATAATCAAAACACCAGGGCGTTGCCCTGGGCTATTATACGCGGCCCTTACGGGGCAAAACCATTTCTGGTATATCGTATTTTGCAAGATGCGCCTGACAACCATGGTGTTGAGGAGAAGCTTTAATGCGAATTAATTAAAATGGATAACCAGATAATTAATTATTGAAAAACGTGCTATTTCTATAATGGTTCGCAAATGAAGTGATACATTCTTTTCACCTTATATTAAATGAAATGGAATCAATTCATATGCTTTAAGCTATAGATTTCCAAAAAAGGCACTCACATAAAATTAACCTGTTGGACAGATTCATTTTTCAT
>CAZQLG010000303.1:0-4026 GCA_964594105.1 uncultured Desulfococcus sp.
TGATTGTTGTTGAAATATCAGACACAGGAAAGGGAATCCCCGAGGAAGCCATGCCAAAAATATTCGAACCGTTTTTTACAACCAAACCCACGAATGAGGGTACGGGTCTGGGCCTCAGCCTTTCCCATATGATAATGGATCGCTTATCCGGCACCATTGATGTTGAAAGCCGTGAAAACCAGGGAACCACTTTTTTTATAAAACTTCAGCCGGCAAGTAGAATGCCGGATTTAAAAGAGGCCTGATATGTCAAAAAGTATAAAAGTATTGATCATTGATGATGAAAAGGATTTTTGTTATTTCGTCAAAAAAAATCTTATGCGGGATGGAATGTTTGATGTGATTACCGCGACAAGCGGCAAATACGGAATCGAACTGGCTGAAAGTGAGCAGCCGGATATTATCCTGCTTGATCTGGTCATGCCGGACATTCCCGGCGGTGAGGTCGCGGCTGTTTTAAAAGAAGAAGCCGCTACGGCAAATATCCCGATTCTTTATATAACGGCACTTGCCACGGATGACGATATCGGTGACAACGAAGAAAAGAAAACCGGAAATAATCATATCCTGCCGAAACCGGTTCGGACAAAAAAATTAATAGAAACCATTCTGAATATTTTAAGAAAACCGTGACCTCTGTGGGGCTGACAGGATAATATTAATGATGTCAAAAGGATATGCCAGTGAATTAAGACGGATTCTAAATTATTTGATTAAAAAGCGCAATTTTGACGCTTTCGGCTTTCGCATCGCCATGCTCGAACGCCGTGTGCAGCATCGATTGGTGTCCACAAATTGTAAAAACTACACGGATTATTTTCTTTATTTGCAAAATAATTCTGCTGAACTCGATTATCTGATCAATGCATTGACCATTAATGTCAGCCGGTTTTTCAGAAACACGCTGATATTTGAATATATTGCCGATCAAATACTGCCCGATATGATTCATCAAAAAACAAAGACCATGGAATCACTCTTTGCGCGTCTGGTCAGCGGGCTGTGCAATGGGAGAGGAACCTTATTCCATTACGATTTTGATCAATGAACTGCTGAAAAAACAAACCAATAAATTGATGGTCAATATCTTTGCAACAGACATTGATGTGAATATATTAAAAAAGGCACAAACGGCGACATATCAATTTGAAAGCATTGAGAATGTCAAATACAGTGTATTTAAAAAATATTTTTCCAGCCAGGGAGAATCGTTTCAATTAACTCCGGAGATAAGGGATCTGGTGTCATTTTCGTTTTATGATATCCTCGATAAAAACAGTGAAACTCCTCCCGCAGAGCGGGAGGCCTCAGGAAGCCCCCCAAAGGGGGGCGGGTACTTTGGAAAAGCCTCATAGGTGCTTTTTATTACTGTTTATTCAAAATCAAACTCCATTTGGCGTTCATTTGTTTCTTGGTCACGAATGTATTTACGTATCTTTTTCTCATCCAGTCCAACGGTACTTACACAATATCCCCATGCCCAAAAATACAGCCCTTTCGCTTTGTTTTGTTTGAGTAGATCCCAATGGATTCGAACGGCACTCTTACCCTTCAGGAAACCAATTACAAATGCGATGCTAAATTTTGGCGGGACACTCAAACACATATGGATATGGTCTGGCATCAAGTGTCCTTCCAGCAGTTCAACTCCTTTTTGGCAACATAAATCTCTTATGATATCTCCTACGCGCCTCCTAAATTTCCCGTACATCCTCTTTTTGCGATACTTTGGGACTATGACTATATGGTATTTGCAATCCCAACGTACATGCGATAAACTTTGCCAATCATGCATAGGTTCTTCCTCTTTCTTTCCCATATGGGACTTTCCTGGGGAAGAGCCTATTTTATTTTTCTCCGGAACGGTAGAACCTTTCCGGGTCCACCATTAGAAATGGTGGCTTAATATCGGAGTTAAAAGTTCCACCAATACCATAAAATTTGGCAAGGCGTAGTGATTTTTCAGACAAGAAATCATACATGTAGTATCTTGAATGGCTGAAAAATTGCTACAACGCAGTAGATGGGACTTCTTCTATGTAACTTCATCTAAAAATTATGTATCAATAACCATTATTAACAAGGTGTTAACTCAATTTTTAACCATTTTTCCAAAAGTTATTTATAGGCTCGGTCACGGACGTGGCCGGGGGGAACACTTTTTACGAGACTGTCATACTTCGGCAATTAAAAAAAATGAATAATGATCAGCGGGGTCGCGTTGCATGAAATTATTTGTGATAAAGCAGGCAAACCGATTCATTGCCGATTTTTAAATGTTAATGCGGCTGTTGAAAGGCTATTAAATCAAATGAGGTTTTATAAATGAAATTCGCGTTCAAACTGACACTGGGTATTTTTTTAACCGGTACACTCGCTCTCGGTTTAGTTTCATGTGCGATATACCTGTACAACCGAGATATGGTAATTATTTCACAGCTTGATTACACGGAATCCATCGCCCATAAAATTTCGCAGGATGTTGAACAGCTATTGATTGAAAAGGCAAAAACAGCATTAACAATCACAAATGCGCCGTTGATAAAAAATGCCCTGGATGAAAGCAATACTAAATTCAAAGCGCTTAGCGAAGCAAACAGAAAGGAATTAATCAATCGTCTTGATTCCGACTGGAAAGAAATAAATAACGAAAGGGCTCCTTTTATCCTCAAATATACCGACAATCAAATTTCTCACTATTTTAAGAATCAGCAGTCGACTCTCAAGGATGAATACGGTGAAATTTTTTTAACCAATAAATTTGGAGCACTTGTAGCTTCCACGGGCAAATTATCCACTCTCGCTCACGCACATAAGTACTGGTGGTTGGGTTCTTATGATAACGCAAAAGGCTCAATATTTTTTGACGATCGCGGTTATGACGACAGTGTGGGTGGATATGTTTTGGGTGTTGTTGTTCCTGTCAGAAACAGCATCGGCATTATCGGTATTTTAAAATGCAACCTCAATATCCTGGGTTCTATAGATCAACTGATATGCAGTGCAAAGGACGACTTAATTGGAAATTTTAAACTTGTTCGTTCCGGGGGTACAATTGTTTTCGAAGAAGGTTCCGAGCCTTTAAGCACGAAAATCCCTGAAGTGGTTCGTGAAAAACTTAAAGAAAAAAAGAGAGGTGCTTCAGTTTTTACCATTGCCGGAAAAAAATGGTTGGTTGGATTTTCGGAGATTAAGCTATCCTCAACGCAGAAAGGCTATTCTCTCGGTGGCAGCAATGAATCGATTGATCACAAAAAGGGAAATACCGGTGAATCATGGTACATTCTGAATTTTCGAGAGATGGAAACCGTTTTGCTTCCTGTCACAGAATCAACTAAGATAATTGCGCTGGCCATTGGTTTGGTTCTTTTTATTTTGGCAATCGTCGCGTTTCTAATTGGACGCCAAGTGGCCCGCCCCCTTCTGAGCCTCGTCGAACTGGCTGGAAAGATAGCAAAGGGAGATTTCAGTGCAAGAGTTGATACTAAAAAAAAGGATGAGTTTGGTATCCTTGCCCGGTCATTTAACAATATGGCAAAAAATCTTAGACTGACCACAACCTCAATCAAATCGCTTGAAAACGAAATCGTACTTAGAAAAAATTCCGAAAATGAAAAAGAAAAACTCATCAATGAATTACAAAAAGCGGCAAATGAAATCAAATCATTAAAAGGCATTCTACCGATTTGTTCTCACTGCAAAAAAATCCGTGATGATGAGGGATACTGGAATATTATTGAAGCGTACATCCAGAAACATTCAGATGCCGAGTTAAGCCACGGCATTTGTCCGGAATGTGCAAAAAAATATTATCCGGACATGGATCTTTATGACGATTGATCCAGGCGCCTGGCGCGTATGCCCGGATTACGGTCAGTGATAACGGGATCGGTATACCAAAAGAAAATATTGATAAAATTTTTGAACCGTATTTTACCACCAAAGAAAAAGGGGAAGGTACCGGGCTGGGACTTTCCGTCGTCCATGGCATCATCAAAGCCCATAACGGGTACATTACCGCTTACA
>CAZQLG010000304.1:0-4018 GCA_964594105.1 uncultured Desulfococcus sp.
ATTTTATATTTTTTTGTCTTATTATTAAAATCATACGTCCCGAGGTCTGAATTTATTATTTTTTTTGTTTCTTTGGAGAGTTTGTGGTATTGTCTCATAACTTTTATAATTCACGGTTTCTGGAACAAAAGAAGCCGGTCTGTTGAATAACTGACATTTTACGATTATCAGGAAATGTAAATAATGTTTAAAAACACAATAGATCAAATCGATAAGTATTTCGGCAAAGATCTTTATTCTAATTTCACAGAAGAATCATGGAAAAAACAACAAAATGAATTTATACAAATATTTCATGATGATCTCGATCCGTTAAATAATATAGCACATGGAAGTCTTTTTGAGGACATTTTTCAACACTCAAAATCGGAATATCTCTTATGGCCAGCTAATAGCGTCTCTATCTGTGAATTTAAAATCAGGCCAAACAATCAATATTATGATATTTTAAACAAACCTATCCCTCAGCCAGACAACCCAAATGGACCAAATGCGACCGGAATAGAAGTTTGTGTCAGTGTCTATAGAGGAATAGTAAAAGATAATATTTTTTACCCAGCTAAGATTGAGATCGATTTCGAGGTTTGGGGTCATTACGAAAGAAAGAATTTTAAAAAACTTTACAAAAATTACAAACGTCCCATAGATATATTGTTGAATGACATTCAGCTGGAATTCTTAACACCTTGTGTTTTTGATTGCCTTGAAAAATACACAGGGAAAGATATTGTTCGTAAACTAAATTTATATTTGCCTAAAAAAGATTCTGAGGCATCATTTTCAGTATCAAAAGTATTAAATAAAAATTCGAATGAAGAGTTCGTTAAACGGATTTTCAGAAACATGTTGATACTTTACCATTGCTGCCTTGGCTATTGTTTAGATGGTAAAGGATTAGATGTGCTTCTTAAGTATTCTAACATTATTAGCGGAATAATTGGGGAGCGTATAACATGCGGTTCCACATAGGGCCGCTCGTACCTCGCGGCATTAAGTTTCACGGAGGCTATGCCACATGACAAAAAAGGAAGCAGAAGGAATCGGTGCGCTTGTTGTAATCGGAATAGTCGTGTATCCCTTTGTTTGGCTGTATGAACAAATTGGCGCTGTTGGTTTGGGCATTTGTGTTGTCGGGCTAATTGGCGCTTTCGTGTACTGGCACCTTCACAGAGCAAAGCAAGACCAGAAAGCATTTGATGAATTGGTTCTGTATGTGCTTCACAATCGTATGCCGCCGGATGAGGCGCAAAAACTCAATAGGACACTATCAAAAAAGAACTTCCCCCGAGCAGCGCTAATACGCAATCTGCAGATCATCAGAGACTCAATCGAAATTTCACTATCAAGCAAAAAGCGCGCTACTGCGGAATCACGAGCCCAATCAGTTGCTGAGTTACAAAAAGAGATTCAAGCAGAGCAAGCGCGTCTGGTATCCGATAGCGTTCTTAATGAAATTAACCGGGTTTGCGCTGACGCCCTCAAGGACTTCAATACGAAGTTGTTCATTAATATAGCCAACGGGCATGTCGAGAAAGCAGAGTCGTTAAAAACAGACAAATCAAAAACTAAATATCTCGGCTTAGCCGCAGAGACATTAGAAGAGGGTATCACAGTGGGGCGAGGAGATATAGCGGCTCTTAAAAATGCATTGGCCCGTGTTCAGGCTAAGCAAGCGGAGTTTGCGTAGCTGAAACCTAATTGCATAGAGAAGGACGTTATATACAGGTACATCAATGAATCAAAAGGATTCAAAATGAAAGAATTGAAAAATCTTTTCTTTTTTACGCTTGCATCACTTTTGTTTTTTCCAACATTTGTGCACGCTTTTGATGAAGGTGAATTTATTGCTTCTATGTCTAAATTAGCAATATTTGGTATGTTTCTTTCATTTATTTCTTTTATTGTTACACTTTTGATATTAAGAGGGTTTTTTCTTTGGTATTTTAAAATTAATATAAAAATTGAGCTTCTTACTGAAATTAGAGATTTACTAAAAAATGATTCATCAAACGAAAAAAAAGCTTCTATTGTACAAAATTACAAAGTGCCATCTTTTACGCTGAAAAATAAAGCTATTAATGACGATAGTCGGTTTATGCCACCTGAAATGGAATAAAGCTACAGCTCAAGAGACATGGGAAGAAAATGGTAAGATTTATTATATAGTATATGGTGAAATTATTTCTTTTGATTTAAAGGATGTTTTATCCGTCCAAGGCCTTGGCAAAAAACAACATACCCCATAACCCGAGTTTAAATTTGATGTTTGGCAATCTGGGATAGATATTCAAAATATTTTTTTAACTATAAGAAAGAACAAAGATATGGGGCCACGACAGCGTAATTAATAAAAACAATTATTGGATTTAAATTAAATACTTATGACATCCAACAACTACCTCTTAATCAGTAGGTTCGGGGTTCGATTCCCCGAAGGCCCACCAATTAAATCAAAAAGTTACCCAATTTATTAATTTACCGCCTTAAGCCATTTTGCCATAATTTTGCCGTGATCTTTTTCTTTCTCTCAAAAATTTCTTATAGTTAAAGATATTTATATTATTTAATAAATTTGAGTATATCTTTAGCCATCAGCTCTGGTGCCTCAAGCGCTGTCATATGTCCGATGCCTTCATATTTTATTAACTGCGCATCTGGAATTTCTTTTGCCATAAGTTTACTGGACTGAATGAAAAGATCATCCTTTTCACCATAGATAATCAGGGTCGGGCAAGTGATGTTTCTTAAACCTTCGACCCGGGGATCCGGATCCGTATAAAACGACCGAACAAATTGCGCGATGATCTCCCGATTACCCAGACTGACCATCTCGCGGGCTTTTTCCATGAGATCTGCGGCATTATCTGATTCCATGATTCCCCGAAAAAACGGCCCGGGGGTTTTTTTCAGGTTTTCAATCATCTGATCCCAGTCATATTTTTCAAACATCCGCGCAAAACTGTGATTAAATTTTTTAATATCCTCCGGACTGCCGGGCAATGGTGACGTGGCGGAACCTGTGTCCGTAAGTATCAGGCTGGAAAAACGGCTGGAATCTGTCATCGCATATCGGACGGCAGCAAATCCGCCAGAAGAATGCGTTAACAAATGGAATCGATCAATTTGCAGGTGATCGGCAAGCGCGATAATGTCTCTTCCAACTGTTTCCGCATCAAACCCGTAAGGCGCCTTTTTCACCACGGTGTGCCCGTGCCCCCGCATATCCATGGAAATAAAGCGATATTTGTCTGAAAGAATATCTGACACCGGTTTCCAGTACAGCGTATTTTCAATCAGACCGTGAATGGCAATAATTGGTTCGCCGCTGCCGATATCTTCATAATAAATTTCTGCGTTTTCATGATAAAAAGAAGCCATCATATTATTCCATTAATATCTGTTTTAACGAAATCACACCCGATTTAAACAGAAATCCGGCTTGTGAAAGTGTTTTTCCCTGCTGATCAATCCGGGAGACGAACGGTATCACGCCATTTGTTAAAGTCTTTTCTAACGGCTTTCATGACCTTTATGGGCATCCAGCGGGACAAACGCCAAACAACATGCGCAAATCCAGACACCGGTATAATGGGCTTATTTTTGGCCACACCCTTTAAAATAATTTTTACGCACTTTTCAGGTGTAATACTCAGAGTCTTAAGGAAAAGAGCCTGCTTTGCCAGTGCTTTTTCCCGATCAATCTTGACCATCTGTACTGTATCAAAAATGGGTGTCTGTATAAATCCGGGACAAACTGCGCTGACGTTAACCCCGTAGTGACCAGCTTCCAACCACAGGGTCTGAGTAAACCCGAGTACTGCATATTTTGTCGCCACATAGGGAGAATTCCCCGGAAATGGCATCATTCCTTCAATGGAACTGATGTTCACGATGTGGCCGAAACCCTGCTTAACCATCAATTTGTAAGCGACCAGAGATCCGTAAAAAACTCCGTTTAAATTTACATCGATGGTTTTTTTCCAATGTTCAACCTCAAGATCTCTCAACTCACCGGCAA
>CAZQLG010000305.1:0-3978 GCA_964594105.1 uncultured Desulfococcus sp.
AAGGAACGCCCGTGGTCACAAAACCGAGGAACAAAGGCACTGCGGAGCAGGAACAAAAAGGCGTCACAATGCCGAGAAGGGCGGCAAGGACATTGCCCACGGATTCCCGTTTACCGGCAAGAATTTTTCGGGTACGTTCCGGTGTAAAAAAAGACCGGACAATGCCGACCACGAAAACCACCAGCGTCAGCAGCATCAGCACTTTGGGCGTTTCAAAAATAAAAAATTCAATAGCGCTGCCAAGGTGGCTCGTGGGTGAGAATGCAAATAATTTTGACAGGCCATGGGTGAGATGCTGCGAAATCTTTGAAAGATTCAAGTAAAGGACCCACCACAGGGCGATCATCACCACTGATAGGGACATGTATTTAACGGTTAACCTGCTACGGTTTTCATGTTTTTTCAGGAGTTGAGACCCGGTGTTTCCGAATTTTAAGCAACAACTTCTCTGCATCATTATAGCTCCTGTTTTACATCACGTCCGATCCAATGATTTCTTGAATAAATAAATTCTTAATTGTCAATATAGCTATTTAGGAATGTATGTCAAGTATTTTTTAATTACATAAAACTTATTGTTTTTAAAGAATTTTTATTGATAAATGGGGTAAAATATTTCTTCTTGACACGGTATATTATAAGAATTATATTCCGATTTAGGAATAAAGCAGATGTGAAACAAAAGGAGGTTAAAATGGAACAAGTACTTAAACGGTTAACATTGGATTTTTTTGGCAAAGGGAAACATAAAACATCACCTGAAAATTTTTTTGGAAAAGATGATGCCGTTTTATTAGATGTCCGAACAAAAGAAGAAGCTGCTTCCCTTTCCATTAATCTTGCTTATCATTCAAATATTGAATGCATAAACATACCGGTTAATGAAATCCCGGACAGACTTAATGAAATCCCGGCAGGCAAACATATTGGTGTTTTCTGTTCCGGAGTCGTCAGGTCCGCAATTGTCTATGCTTATTTGCTGTCTAAAGGATTTTCAGACATCCTGATTTTAGAAGGCGGATACGCAGCTTTGACAGAAGCGTTAAAACCCGGTAAAATACTTAAAGTTGTTCAAAATGGTAAATAAGGAATAACGGGTCGATGATAAATATGGCTGTCATAAGCATCCTGATCTTTTTAGTGGCCGTCTTTATGACCATGGTCGGCAAGGGCGGCGGTAACTTCTATGTGGTCATTCTTGCTATCGCCAATATTCCCATGCATCAGGCAGCGGCAACGGGTCAATTTATTCTTTTTGCAGCTTCGGTTGCTGCAATGATCATTTTTCAAAAAAACAAATCCGTATCATGGGCGCTGGCTATATTAATTGGAACGTTTACCGCTTTGCCGGCATTGGGAGGCGGTTATTTTTCACATTTGTTCAGTGGTTTTTCGCTGAAAATAATATTTGCCGGCATGTTGTTTATCGCAGGTGTGGTAATGCTTCTTCCGGTTTCAGAGAAAAAAAATGCGATATATCAAAAAAAATTTGGAATCATCAATTTTAAATCAAATGGTGAAACGTACAAAGTTAATTTATGGATTGCATTACCGATTGCAGCTTTAACAGGGTTTGGTTCCGGAATGGTAGGCGTATCCGGCGGATCTTTTCTGGTCCCTCTGATGGTGCTGGTTTGTGGAGTTCCAATGATCACGGCAGTCGGCACGGCATCCACGTTAATTGCAGCGACCGCTTTTATGGGTTTTGCAGGGCATGCGATTCAGGGAGATTTTAATCCTTCATGGGCTGTTCCATTAGCTTTTCTTACGATCCTTGGCGGGATAATAGGTGGAAAGTTTGCTTTAAAGACAAAACCAAAGCATCTTAAATCACTCTTTGCCTACACAAATTGGATTGCTGCGTTTTTTATGCTTTTTAATGCATTCCATGCAAAAGGGATCATATAAAATCGGTTACCATCCTGGTGATGTTTTCACTTAAAAGGGAGTACATCGTTGGACTGCCTTTTTACTTACTCTTGAAACAACGACAGGAATCCGTCATATTATCGGCAGCAGGCTTGGGGCCAAAGACTAAGTGCTCTGATTTGTAAATTCGGTGACGTATTCAATCTAATATTTAACTGGCGGGGATAAACCCCGCCCCTACGGAAAATGCCTTAAATCCTATGTAGGGGAGGGCTTTATGCCCTCCCGGGTAACTTTTTGTATTCGTAACCGTATTTATGAATTCGGGTGCTAAGCGCAATAACCGTTTTTCGAAACGCCTGTTAAATATAAAAAAGAAAAATGAAAGATTCAAACATTCAAAAAAATGATAAATGCTGCCATTCCAATCATGGGGCGCATTCAAATACTGATTCCATTCATGATGAATCCGAACATGTATCTGTATGTTCAAATGAATTTTTCGGGCATCATCATGCAAATATTGAAGAAACCAGCGGAACTAGACTTTTAATCACCCTTGCCTTGAATCTGATCATCCCGATTATTCAGATTATTAGCGGGGTCTATGCCCACAGCATGGCGATGATTTCTGATGCCACGCATAATTTCAGTGATTTTACGGCAATTTTAATTTCATACATTGCGTATCGAATCGGCAAAAAAGGCGCAACACCGCAAAACACCTTCGGGTATCGCCGGTCTGAGATCCTGGCCGCTTTATTGAATGTGACGATTCTGTCCGGAGCTTCAATTTTTATTTTATATGGAGCTTTTAAACGGCTTTCAACGCCTGAAATTGTTTCAGGCGAGATCGTTATATGGGCCGCTGCGGTCGGCATATTGGGAAACGGATTTTCCGCCTGGCTGCTCCATCGCGATTCAAAACACAATTTGAATGTGCGCGGTGCTTTTTTACACATGATGGGAGATTTTTTAACCTCCGTGGTTGTTCTGATCAGCGGCATCGTACTGATTTTTTATCCCTGGTACTGGCTCGATCCCTTGCTTTCCGTGCTAATCGTCATATTTATCCTTAAAAACTGCTGGACCATACTCAAATCTTCCACCATGATTTTAATGAACGCCACACCCGGCAGCATTGATTTAAATAAAATTCAATCCTATTTATCAAATATCAAGGGAATAACCAGTGCGCATTATCTTCATGCCTGGCCTCTGAGTTCTTCCGGCATCGCTTTTTCATGCCATTTGGTCGTATTGGATCAATTACTCAGCCAGACAGAGAAATTGTCTGAGCAAATTCGGCATTCATTTTTTCATGAGTTCGGCATTGACCATCCGGTCTTGCAGTTTGAAACCCAAACCTGCGGCAATGGGTCCATGTTGTGCGAGATGTTTGCAGACGAAAACCAAAAAAAAATAATTTGAATTCGTCAAAAAAAAGGTTGGTTAATCAGGCGTGTATGTTCTGTATCTCATAACAGGGCTTGCCCCTGATTGTCTCTTTGATTGCAAGCCGGGGAAAAACCCGGCACGCTCTGAAGATATCCTTTAAGCGGCTGGTAATAATTCTCCCGGCCTTTATTACCATGCTGGTGTTGGTATCCGTAGTTCTTTTTTTTGTGCTGGACAACGTCATATTTGCCTGTCTCGGCAACCATAACAGGGCAATTGGTGTGATAGTTGCTTTGTTTTTCGGGTCCATCACTTTGATGCCCGGCTTTATCGCCTATCCTTTGTGCGGCATTTTGCTGGAAAAAGGGGGTCACTTACATGGTCCTGGCTGCCTTTTCAACCACCCTGATGATGGTGGGGGTTTTGACCTATCCCATTGAAAGTCGATATTTTGGCGCAAAGGTGACTATCCTCAGAAATCTGGTCAGCCTTTTTATTGCTGTTGCCGTGGCAATTGCCACCGGTATTTTTTTTGGAGAAATCGGATGACAAAACGCGCAAACATTTTTAAGGCCGCAGGCGCTGCCGTTTATGTCATTTTTGTGGTTCTTTCATTTTTCTTCGGTTATGCGCCTGGAAAAGAAATCGGGCAGAACTTTATCTCTTTTTCACTGGCCATGCTCAAGATTCTCCCCTGCGCCTTTATCCTGA
>CAZQLG010000306.1:0-3958 GCA_964594105.1 uncultured Desulfococcus sp.
ATTATTTGGAAAGAAATTTATTCACCTGCTGATTAATGCAGGTATAGATTTCCTCATCAGATCCGTAAATATCAACAGTGTCTTTGTGGTTAATCAGTTTTTCGATAACAAATGACGTGACATAAATACTGACAATATTTGGGTTTGAGACAAGATTCCGGTAGGGGGCAATTTGATAATCAACATCAAAGTCATCCGCGTGAATCAGTTTTTCAAGGCAATGGGTGATCTGTTCTTCCAGAGAAATTTTACTGGTGGTCTCCACCAGATCATTTTCAACCAGTTTCATAGCAATATAATTACTTAATTCTTCCGGTTTTTCACCAACAGCATTAATTGATTTTCTCCGCTCATATTCTTTTGATGATGCAATCCTAGAAATAATTTTGGATTCACCCAGATTGCTGGGTCGAAATTTTTTTGACATTGGAGGGTCCCTTTTTAAATGCGATAATAGCGATAAATTTTATAATTAAAAAAAATAGTAATCTCAACCATTCATGTTTTCAAGTAAAAGTTTTCAAGTAAAAAATTATGGAATTCATATTTACGCGTATTCCACGATTGCCTGGATGCTTTTTTTCCCATTCCAGTGATTCCAGTGCAGCTTGAAGGCGATTGTCTCAAAATATTTTTTATTCAGATTTTCACCGTCAACATTGAACCAGATAGCATTGACTGTTTTGTTTGTTTTAGAATTGCGTTGTTTTAATATAAGTTTTCGATGATTTTTTCCAATGATTTTTGAAAACGTTACATCGACTTTTTCGGTACAAAACAAAGGCTCCGGATTGTCCTGTCCAAACGGCTGCAACATGGACAGTTCATCCATTAACCGGTCAGATATCATATCAAAATCAAGGCGGCAATCAATACATAGTTTGGGGCGTAACACGAGACGGGATGTCATTGATTTAATGATTTTTTCAAACTGGCTTTGAAATGGGTTTAAGTTTTCTTTTTTTATGCTTAAACCCGCCGCCATGGGATGTCCGCCAAAACCCTCAAGATATTCCGAGCATTGGCAAAGGGCATCATATAGATTAATACCGGGGATACTCCGGGCGGAACCTTTACCGACATTTTCTTTAAAAGAGATTAAAATTACCGGCCGGTAGAACTTTTCCACCAGTTTTGATGCAACGATACCTAAAACCCCTTCGTGCCAATCCTGTTTCCCGAGAACGACCGTACGCTTATCCATCAGTTCCGGCTTTTCGTTAAAATACATCAGGATGTGATGAAAAATTTTCTGTTCAATCTCCTGACGTTGCGTGTTTAATGCATTCAAGGTTTTGGCTATCGTAAATGCTTCATCAATGTCTTTTGTATGTAACAGCTGGACCGCTAATTGTGCATGATCCATACGACCGGAAGCATTCAACCGGGGGCTTAATCTAAATGCAATATCTTCTGCGTTAACGGTTGATTTGTTGATGCCGCTGAGCTTGATCAATGCATCAAGTCCCGGTCGTGGGCAGGTATTGATGACTTCCAATCCTGCTTTTGTCATGATCCGGTTTTCATGGATCAGTGGTACAATATCTGCAATCGTCCCCAGGGCAACCAAATCACACAGGGCCTTTAAATTCGGTTCTGGTTTGTTTTTCCAGAAATCAATTTCTCTGAGATGTTTGCGCAGGCGTATCAGCAGGCAAAAAGCAACCCCCACGCCGGCTAAATAAGATGATCCGGAAGGGCAATCATGCCTTTTCGGGTTGACAACAGCCACTGCCTTTGGCACAAAATCCGAAATGGTATGATGATCTGTAATAACGATGTCGATTCCGGATTGATTGGCATAATCAATGGCATCATGGCTGGTGGAGCCGCAGTCGATCGTGATAACCAGGTTAAATCCGCCGGGGATGACAATTTGTTCGATTTGATAAACATTCAGGCCATACCCTTCTTCGATGCGATGGGGGATGTAGTAGGTGACATCTGCTTCGGCGGTTGTCAGGAATTCATATAAAAGGGTTGTGGACGTTATGCCGTCAACGTCATAATCGCCAAACACCAGGATTTTTTCATTTTTTAAAATGGCATGGGTGATTCGTTCAACAGCTTTATCCATGTCGATCAATGTTTCAAATGACCGGATTTGGTCGAATGACGGGTTGAAAAAATCAGTAATTGATTTTTTTGATGAAATTCCCCGGTTAGCCAGAATGTGGGCAGTTATTGGGTGAAAGCCGGTTTGCTTTTGAATCTTTTGAACAGTTGTTTTATTCGGGCTCAGAATTTCCGTTTGTTTTATCATAAATGGGCATATAACGTATACTGCTTTATGAAACAATGATATTTTGTTAAAATATTTTTGATGATTCCTTTTAGAAATTTTTATTGTCAAAGTAAAAACCGGGATGGTATGTTTTAAAAAATTGTTTATATATGGAGATTTTTTGAAGACAACAAGCAAGTTCTATTCGATAGAAAAAAAATCAGTTGGTTTTGTAAAATTTATTTTTGAAGCTTATGACGGCATTGCTGTGGTTGAAACCGTTGACCGGCAAGCGTCTATAATTAAACTGCATATCGCCCCCGGCTGTGAAGGCGTTGTGGATGACGTGCTGAATGAATTAAAAAAAGAAATATTCATTGAACCGGTCAGCGAAGTGGCTGATCAGGGGGCGGGGAATACCAAGAAAACCATATGAATCGAAAAAAAATGTATATTAAGACCATCGGTTGCCAGATGAATGTTTATGATTCCGACCAGATGGCGCAAGTGTTAAAACATAAAAATTATGAATCGGTCGGTTTGTATTCAAATGCCGATCTTATCATCGTGAATACCTGCGCAATCAGGGAAAAAGCAGTTCAAAAAGTATATAGCTTCCTTGGCCGCCTGCCGCCTTTAAAAAAAAAGAATACAGGGCTGAAAGTGGTTGTCGCCGGCTGCGTTGCCCAGCAGCAGGGTGAACAGCTGATTAAACGGTTTCCCCAGGTCGATATTGTTTTAGGAACCCATGCCATTAATCAATTGCCTGATTTGCTCACAAGGTTAGAAAACGACCCGTCTCCGATTGTTAAAATTGCGTTTTCTGAGGAAATTTATGAAACCGCGCTTTCCAGCATTGCATTGACACAAAAATTGAAAGTGTCCGGTTTTGTCACCATCATGCGGGGTTGTGATAATTATTGTACCTATTGCGTGGTCCCCTATGTTCGGGGCCGGGAAATCAGCCGTAAGCCGGAATTCATCATTAAAGAGATTCAGATGATGGTTCGCGCCGGTTTAAAGGAAATCACGCTTTTGGGCCAAAATGTGAACAGCTACGGCGTCAAGGAATCGCTGACTTCTTTTCCTGATCTGTTGGCTATGGTCAATGATATAAAGGGGCTGGAGAGAATTCGGTTTGTTACATCCCATCCCAAAGATTTGTCCGATCAATTGATTGAATCATTTGGTAAATTAAATAAGGTATGCAACCATATTCATTTACCGGTACAATCCGGTGCCAATCATATCCTGAAAAGAATGAACCGTAAATATACCCGGGAAGCGTATCTGGAAAAGATTGAAAAACTTCGTGCCGTTTCTCAGGACATTGGCATTACAACTGATTTTATTGTCGGATTTCCAGGTGAGACAGAACAGGATTTTGATGACACCATCGGGTTAATGGAAACCGTTCAGTATGACAGCGTTTTCGCATTTGAATATTCTGATCGTCCAGAAGCACCGGCTACTGGTTTTTCTGACAAAATAGAACCAGAGATTAAACATCACAGGCTTCAGCGCCTTTTTAAATTACAGAAAGAAATCACAAGAAAAAATCACCAATCGCTTGTCGGCAAGACTTTTTCCGTTTTGATTGAAGGGGCGAGCAAAAATCAGCTTAAAAACATATCCCCATCATCAACGGTTGAGCTTTCAGGACGAACTTCCGAAAACAGGATTGTAAATTTTAGTGGTGCACATGACTGGGGGATTGACATTGATTCATTAAAA
>CAZQLG010000307.1:0-3955 GCA_964594105.1 uncultured Desulfococcus sp.
AGGCCGTTGTACAAACAAAGGGATCTTTGAGGTGATGAAAGGATCTTTTTTGAATTTTCTGTAAACCAGGCCGTCTTTACAAAATCTTGAGCTTTTGAATGGCATCTACAACAACCTTAACAGCCCTGTCAATTTCTGTTTCAGAGGTCATCTTCCCTATACTGAACCGCACGGTTCCCTTGGCCCAGTCTTCGGGCACGTTCATGGCGGTGAGCACATGGGAGATTTCCACAATACCTGAATGACAGGCCGCGCCCGCAGAAGCAGCCACTGCCAGGCCGATTTCTTCTAAAATCCGGTTGGCCTCAAGACCGTAAAAAGACAGGCTCAAGGTGTTGGGCAGCCGAAACTCCGGATGCCCGTTTAACCGCATCCGGTCGATCTTTGCGGCAATCCCGGCATGTAGCCGGTCCCGGAGACGTTTCATGTGCGCCATATTTTTCACAAGATCCCGGTGGGCGATCTCACAGGCCTTTCCCAGGCCGACGATTTCAATCACATTTTCCGTGCCGGCCCGGCGGCCATCCTCCTGGCCCGCACCATGACAAAACGGTTCCAGTTTTAAGGGGTTTTGAATGTATAAAGCGCCGATCCCTTTGGACGCGTAGATCTTATGCCCGGCAATTGTCAACAAAGATACTTTCAATTCCCGGACATTGGTGGGGATCTTTCCCATGGATTGGGCGGCGTCCGTGTGCATGATAATATTTTTTGATTGAGCCAGTTCACCGATCTCAGTGATGGGCTGAATAGCGCCGGTTTCATTGTTGGCGTGCATAATTGAAATCAAAATGGTTTCCGGGCAAACAGCCTTTTCAACATCTGCCACCCGGACAATACCGGTATCGTCCACCGGCAGATACGTTACCCGACATCCCTCTGTTTCCAGAAAACCACAGACCTCCAGCACGGCCGGGTGTTCAATTTCCGATGTAATGATATGATTTCCCTTGTCCTTCATCAGCCGGGCAATGCTTTTAATGGCATGGTTGTTCGACTCGGTCCCGCCGCTGGTGAACAGGATTTCTTCCGGATCGCAGTTTAATGCGGATGCTACCTGTGCTCTTGCATTTTCAACTGCCCGACGCGGGGCAATGCCGTACCAGTGAGCGCTGGACGGATTGCCGAATTGGCTTTCAAAAAATGGCCGCATGGCCTCAACCACTTCCGGGGCATGAGGGGTGGTGCCATTATAATCTAAATAGATAGGGTGTGTCATTTTTTACCTTTTTCGGATCTTCCCATGTTATCACCTTTTTTCTTACCGGTTTATCGTTATCTAAAACCATTGACCCCCGCCTGAATTTTCAAACAATAAACCCTCTATTTTATGTGTCACATGCGCCTCAATAAATCCCGCGATCAGCAGACATAAAACCACAAACAGCACAATGGTTCGGATGGGAACTTCATTTCTGAATGCCTTTACATCGTCAAACAAATCACCGGACGATTTTTTTTCCGCACTGCCCTTAACCAGTAAATGCCCGGAAAACGTCACCGCACCGGCCAGTGAAAAAGCCGGGATTTCGATGACCCCGTGGGGCACCAGGGATATAATGCCGATAAAACAGGACCCGAATAAGTGGGTGCCCGTGGACACGATAAACCCGCATTCCGCGCCGAGCAGTATCATTCCGAGCAAAGGTACCATCAGCCATACATACAGTCGCCGGACCGGTTCTTCCTCTATTTGTGAACACCCGGGCAAAAAACACAGCGCCTTCATCCGAGACGTTCCCACCAGTGATTGTCTCAATCTCCGGGGAAATCTTTTGATGTTGCGCGGATCGATTAATGCGGCGGTATACACAAAGGACATGGTTGCCAGTGCGCCCAGGGAATTCCAGACAAACAAAAGGAGGCCGGGATCAATACCGAACGCCATCCCTTTTTCAAACACGGCACCGGCAACCGCCAGACGTTTGGTTGTTACTTCAAACAGTTTTTTCGAATCCAGATGAAACCATTGGATTAAAATATATCCGGCGGCAAGGCTGACGGCAAATGAAACAAAATAGGCCCGGATCAATTTTATCCAGGCCTGAAATAAAAGATTCCGGTTATCTTGATTGATCATAGAGCCACAATCATTATATTTCAGGAAATAATATTTTGAATTTGTCGTTTCTGATTCTGGTAAATATCAATGTCTTTTTTATTCCAGGGCCGATAATCTTTATCACCATATTTGAATGCGCCCCTTGTGAGCATGGGCAAAGATTGAAAAACAAACTTCAGGTAGGGGCCCCAGTTTTTGCGCTTGAGCAGGATGCCGTCTTTTAAGAGAAAATAAAGCTGCATCCCGTAAACCGACACCAGCATAGCCGGCATCCATATAAAAAGCAGGGACAGAGTCAACAGCCAGGTCCGGCATTCCAAAGCCGCAAACACATCAAAACACACGGCCTGATGTTCCAGTTCTTCCAGGGCATGCCAGTGGGTGAAGTCAATGGCTGCATTGGGCGCACCATTGGACGGATCGCCCGCCCAAAACGTGTGGTTAACAATAAAATCCCGGCTGATGGCGGATGTAAAATGTTCAAACGCTGCCGGCATGGCCAGTTCCCACGCCGTCGGAGACATTCTGCGCAATATACCGACAAAAAATTGATGAAACCGTTCAAACGGCCGGATAGCCGGGTACCCACACTTTTTCAGTCGATCATTTAATTGCAGGTGCATCAGCGCGTGCCGGCCTTCCTGCCGAATCAGCGCATCCATATCCCGAACCAATTTCGGTTCGGAGATATTATCTGCGTATTTTCGGACAATATCAATAACCGTGCGTTCTGAATGCGGCACCACAATAGAAAGGGCGTTCATAAAATGAGAAGTAAACGGATCCCTCAGCCAGTATTTACCAACACCTGAAAAATCAAACGCCGGACGGCGGGGCTCGATGACAATATCATCAGGGGTTGAGCTGTGTGCCGTTTGCAGCTGTGGTATTTTTTTTTTCATCATCCACTTCTAATCATTTTGTTATTGCCGGTTTACATGATGATGGAAGTTATTTCCCGGTTCTGAGCTTGGCCAATTCTTCCACATACCCGTAAATATGAAGCCCTTTACTGCTGGCCAGGATCGGACCGGCTTCCACGCCGATTTCATCGGCCATTGATTTCTGTAGCACCGCAATGCCGGCAAGGTTTGCGGGAAAACCGCCCCACAGGTCCCAGGACCGGAAATACGGATAAAAAATCAGGGTATTGTTCTTGATCCGCATATCAATATGCCTTAAACACGGAGGATCTTCCAGTTGATAATCATCATGCCGGGCCACCTGCAAAACCGCCTGGTTCGTATTGGGTGTTTTTTTTAACACCTCGATCCAGTAGGGAATCTGCGGGTATATCCTGGACCCGTATGTATATTGTTCGGTAGGCTCTATATGGTCGGTCATTAAATAGGGCAAATACTGCTCCACGTAACCGTTGGCAACCGGGTTCGGGATATTCAGATGAATCGGTATCTGCGGCAGCATGGTATCATATGGCACGGAATACGGCCTTTTGATATGAACGACAATATGATCAAATTCCAGCCGGGTCTGGCCCACATAGGACCCATGATGAATTTCATATTTAAAACCAACATCTAAAATCGCTGAAATACATTGAAACCATGCATCCTGAATATCCACCGCATCAATTTTTGTCGTTACGAGATCCATACCTGACGTAATCCTTTCCTGTTACCGCTAAAGCGAGTATCATGTAATAATATTGATGGCGTCGTAAAAACTCCCATCTACTGCGTTGTAGCGGTTTTTCAGACTTTCAATATACTACATGTATTATTTCAATCCTGAAAAACCACTACGCCTTGTATATGGAATTTTTAACTTAGCCATCCAAATACTTTTTACGAGAGCATCAATATTAATATTTTTATAAAAATTATAGTATTTTAATTTTGTACCCGTGCACGGGGGTACAACTGCTGATGCACT
>CAZQLG010000308.1:0-1781 GCA_964594105.1 uncultured Desulfococcus sp.
GTATATCCGGCATGTCAAACAGGCCGTGTCGATCCCGGTTTTTGGGAATGGGGAAGTTTTTACGCAAGACGATTGTAAAAAGATGATTGAAGCCACTGGATGCGACGGCATCTCGCTGGGACGTATTGCCATTGCCAAGCCGTGGGTGTTTTCCCAATGGCGCAATGGAAATGATATTGAAATGGAAACGTACAAAAAAAATATGAAGCAGATATTTTTTTTGCTGAACAAGCACTATGAGCCCATACCGGCGATTCGGAAATTTAAAAAAATGGCAGTCTATAATGCCTCTGTTTTTCAGTTTGGTCACAGTTTCTTGAAAAAAATAACACGGGCAGGTGATTTTTCTGAAATTGAATCCGCTGTAGATGCATTTTTTGACCAGTCCCCGGCACTGTCTGCCCGGCCCAATTTAAATATGTTTCGTTGAATCACATATAAAAAACTTTACATTTTTCAAGATCTGTTGATATAGCTTTAACTTATACTTTTAATAAATAGGTCCGGCATTGAACTGCAATTGTATTAAATTGATCACATAATTGAATTAACTTTGATCTAAATTGAGCGTTTTAAATTTTTAAATTTAAAATTGATCAATATCCTTAAATAAATATAAAAATAATTTTTTAAAAATTTAAAACGCTCAATTTAGGTTTGACATTATTGACCATGAATCATCGTGAAAAGATAAATAAAGATAATGAGTCTGCCGAAACGGTACTGTCCATTCGTGAGGCGTTTGAAAAAAGAGAAGCCTCTTTTATTTCGCCGTTTGGGATGTTGTCATCGGCTTCCAAAGGCCGTTCCCGTCCGGAGGCGCCTTGTCCGGTTCGAACCGTATATCAGCAGGACAGGGACAGGATTGTTTATTCAAATTCTTTCAGAAGGTTAAAACATAAAACCCAGGTGTTCCTCTCCCCGCTGGGCGATCACTACCGAACCCGTTTAACCCACACCCTTGAAGTGGCCGAGGTTGCCAGAACTATCAGTCGGGCGATGCGTTTAAACGAAGACCTGGCGGAAGCCATTGCCCTGGCACATGATATTGGGCATACCCCGTTCGGTCACAGTGGTGAAACCGCTTTAAAAGAAATTTTTTCACCTGACTTCTCACACACGACCCAGAGCCTCCGGGTCGTGGATATCCTTGAAAAAAACGGCAGCGGTTTGAACCTGACATATGAAGTGCGTGATGGAATTGTAAAGCATTCCAAGGGGTTTGGTAGTATTTTTCCGTCTGACACTGAGAGTAAGGCGTGTACCATGGAAGGCCAGGTTGTCAGAGTTTCTGATATTATTGCCTATTTAAATCATGACTTGGATGATGCCATTCGCAGCGGTGTTATTACACGGGACCAGGTGCCGAAATCCTGCACAGAGATATTGGGGAAAACCCATTCCCAGCGGGCCACCACCATGATCCTGGACCTGATTTATTCAAGCCCGGAGCATGACAATCAGATTGATCTGCAATTGAGCGAGCCGGTTTTTTCGGCAATGACGAATTTACGGGAATTTCTTTATGACAATGTGTACCGGTCAAAAAAAGTGCATGCGGAGTTTGTTAAAGCAAAAAAAATGATATCGGAAATTTATACTTATTTTTTAAGTAATTCCATTGATTTAAGTGCACGGCTCGAAAGCATGGAACTCAATGTGGTTTATTCTCAAAAAGTCCCCCAGGAACGCATCATCTGTGATTTTATTGCCAGTATTACCGATCGATATATCTTAAATCTGTACAATGAACTATTTGTGCCAGCCCCCCTGGTGTAACC
>CAZQLG010000308.1:1881-3955 GCA_964594105.1 uncultured Desulfococcus sp.
TTGGATGAATCCCTGATGTTTGATCAATATGATGAATTTTTCAATAATTTGATGTCGTTGTATGCCAAAATGGACCAGGCATATGATGAGGTGGCAGAAGCTTATGATTTTCACTGCTCCGGTTGTTCGGATAACTGCTGTCTGACCCGGTTTTTTCACCATACGCTGGTTGAATTTTTATTTCTGCGCAAGGGATTTGCTGATCTGGATGAAGACGTCCAGGAAGAAATCCGGATTCGGGCGGCAGACGTCAATGAAAAAGTAAAGCAGGCTGAAGACAGCGGAAACGTTCCCCGTATCATGTGCCCGTTGAACATAAACGGACTTTGTGTACTTTATGAATATCGCCCGATGATTTGCCGTCTCCATGGGATTCCTCATGAATTTGCGCATCCAATTAAAAACAAAATTCTTGGGCCGGGCTGTCATGAATTTGAAGCACAATGCAATAAAAAAGAATACATGGCGTTTAACCGGACGCCGTTTTATCAGCAAATGGCTCTCATAGAACGCCGAATAAGGGAGAAGATCGGCATAAACGATAAATTTAAAAAAACCGTGGCGCAAATGCTGGTCTCAACTCTGGAAACAAATCTGGATAATATTTTATGAAAATTGTAGAAACCAATGACTTGTCAGAGCTTCAGTCGGGAACCCGTGGTCGTATGCTTAATGAATCGGAATCATTTGAGTTTAAGTGTCATCCGGGAGTTTCGTGTTTTAATCTGTGCTGCCGGAACTTGAATCTTTTTTTAAACCCCTATGATGTGATCCGCCTCAAGCAGAACCTGGGAATCTCATCTTCAGCATTTATTGAACAATATACGGATATTATTGTCAGACCTGACCATCATTTTCCGGATGTTTTACTCCGAATGGCAGACAATGAGGAAAAAACATGTCCTTTCTTAACAGACACTGGCTGTCGGGTGTATCCGGACCGCCCCCATACCTGCCGGGCATTTCCCGTGGAGCACGGTCTTTTTTATGATGCCGGGAAAAATAATACCCGATTGGTTCATTTTTTTCGGCCGCCGGATTTTTGTCAGGGCCGGCATGAAAAAACGGTCTGGACCCTGTCATCCTGGGAAGCCGACCAGGAAGCAGCCTTTTATAACCAGATGACGGTGCGATGGGCGGAAGTGGCACGTTTATTTCAAAATGATCCCTTTGAAGGACAGGGAGTGAATGGTCAAAAAGGGAAAATGGCATTTATGGCGGTTTACAATATTGATGCGTTTCGGGATTTTGTTTTAAACAGCAGCTTTTTGAAGCGCTATAAAATTAAATCTCAGCTCCGCATGAAGATCAAGTCCGATGATGTAGCAGTGCTGAAGCTGGGTATGGCCTGGATCAAAATGTTTTTGTTTGGTTTGAAAGTCGGCGAGATAACGCTGAAAAGGTGAGCCCAGGACCCTCAGCGTTGCTTATGTAAAAAATTCATAATAAACGATTATAATATTTTTTGCGTAATTATTCCAAAATTTCATATCGAATTTTTTAGCAATATTTTTTCAAGATCTGATGGTAACCACAATATGTAAAGTTAGAGTGCTCGCTTCTGAAGATTTCTGCAATACTGTCGCTTTCATTTTCCATAATGGGATGATTTTGTATTTTACAATTCATAAAGCATGGTTAACATATTGATTTAATTCATTATTTAGTCTACCATTTCTTCAGCTTGTTATCTCCCAACAATTTTTTATGTAGCTCTACTCATGAGCATTTCTTAAATTTTTTCATTTAATATATTAACTAATGGTTTAATTCAAGATGTGACACCTTTTCGCCTTTTTCTTTCGGGCCAGAAATGAATAAAGCCGGCCAAGAAACGGTTATTCCTGGCCAGGGGCTTTTCGATTCCTGACCGCTACACATACCCCCGTTTTAAGTTACAAGGCGTATCCTGAAGAAGTGATTTTGTAATCTGGGCCATGGGATGTTGAATTGGGAGAGTAACCGTGGCAGAGCCCAAAGACTTATCGGTGTGGTCCCTCTGAGCGTCCACCACACCAGGGAGCCAAGCGTTGTAGAATTCCTGGGCAGGAATGGGAGCCACCTGCGACGCAGA
>CAZQLG010000309.1:0-3931 GCA_964594105.1 uncultured Desulfococcus sp.
CAATAGCCATGCGGCACTCCTGAAGAAACTCTACAACCACAATATAGCGTGTTCCCTCATCTCAACTTTCTGATTCCTTACTTTACGGGCTCCCGCAGCCCTTTGTGGGAGCCCGTAATTACTTCGAGGCTCCTAAAATATTGAAGTTGGAGGATTCTTAAAAACAATACAGGTGCATGTTTTTGTCTAAAGCCCGGCACAATCAAAAAAATTACCGTAAAAACCCGGGGGGTTAAGACCCCGTCAACTTCAACGAATACATCACCATCATCTGATTCCGGTTTTCCATTTGCAGCGCGGCTTCCATCCCGGCACAATCCATATTCACATTGATCGCTTCTTTGGTCATTCGAAGTCCAAGGGGTGTTTTCCCGACCATGATTTTGGCCAGTTCTTCTGCGGTTTCCATCATGTTCTCTTTTGGAACCAGGCGGCTGGCAAATCCCAGCTGCATAGCCTCTTCCGCACTCATCCAGTTGCCGGTCAGCAGAAACTCATTGGCACGGCCCGATCCGATCAACCGGGGAAGGAAATAGCTCGAAGCCATGTCTGCACCACCTAAGCCGATATTAATATACGCGGCATTGCAGCGGGCCTTTTCAGCCATAATTCGAATGTCCGACGCCATTGCCAGAGAAAACCCAATACCAGCGGCTGAACCATGGATACAGCAGATAATCGGCTGGGGGGCCTGGCGCATGGCCAGTAGTATCCGTGACATACGTGCCTGGCCATTGTAGGCGGTGGTCGGGTCGGCTTCAAACAGTTTCGGCCCGAGGCTTTCAATATCCAGACCCGCACAAAAGCCTCTGGCTTCACCGCCGTCTAAAATAATCACCCGAACACTGTCATTATAGCGGCGATCTTCCCAGAACTGCTCAAATTCATCTATCATCTGCTGGTCAAACGAATTATATTTATCCCACCGGTTGAGCGTGAGATAACCGATATGATTTTCAACCCGATAAATCAGATTTTTCACTTTTGGAATCCTTTTTAATATAAACACAGCCTCTCACATATGCCGGATTACGCTCTACGAGCTAATCCGACCTACTCATTCTATGATATTCGGCCTTCAATATTCGATTTAAACATCTACCTTTAAGCAATCAATTAAATGCCACCGCCATCGACAACCCGTTTAGCGCCTTTTTCAAGAAGCGCCACGGCAAAAGCCAGCGTTTCAAATCGTTTATCCTTTGTCTGGCCATGGTAGAACCGATAATATATCTGCTGGGCAATCACGGCCAGCCGAAACAATCCAAAACAATAATAAAAATCAAAATTATCAATTTCACGGCCGGATTTTTCAATATACAAATCCACCAGTTCTTTTCGGGTCATCATGCCGTCTGCGGTGGTGGGCATCATCCGCATCATTTGCGCTTCTTCCGGATCATCTGCGTTAATCCAGTAGGCCATAGAACACCCAAGATCCATTAACGGATCGCCAATGGTGGACATCTCCCAGTCGAGAATACCGGTAATTTCAACCGGATTTTCCGGGTTAAGTAACAGGTTGTCAAATTTGTAATCATTATGGATAATGCCGGAAAATTTTGAATCCTGCGGCTGGTTTTCATCCAGCCATGTCATGACGGAATCAAAATCCGGGACATCCGGGGTCCGGGCATCCCGATACCGACGGCTCCATCCTTCCACCTGGCGTTTCACATACCCCACGGGCCTTCCAAAATCACCCAGCCCGATCGCCTGATAATCCAGTGTATGCAGACGGAAATGCAGATCAATCATGTTTTCACACAGCCCCCGCGCCTGGTCAGCAGAAAAATCCATCCCTTTGGGAAGATCTTTTCTGAAAATAATTCCAGGGATGCGTTCCATCACATAAAAGGGACATCCCATGATATGTTTGTCTTCCGAGTAAGCCAAAGGCTTCGGGCAGTAGGGGAAAACCGGGTGAAGCGCATTTAAAATCCGATATTCCCGGTTCATATCATGGGCGGTTTTGGCTTTTTTCCCAAATGGCGGACGCCGCAAAACCATATTTCGATCGCCAATCCGTATAGAATACGTCAGGTTTGAAAACCCGCTGGGGAATTGCTTGATCGACAAGGGGCCATCCAAACCCGATATCGTATCTTTTAAAAACATTTCTACCAAAGAACCATCCAGTTCCTCCCCTTTTCTGATTTCAACGGGTTCATCCACAATGGTCATTTTTGCCTCCATTTTCCTGTTCATTCTTTTTTATCGCCAGCTCAATAAAATTGATCACAAAATCCGCATATTCATCCACGGATATCTGCCGCTGGGCATACTTCCATCGTTTTACATACCAGTCCTGCAACATGGCTTTTATCACCGAAGCAGTCAGCACCGAATTTTCAACAGAAAACTGTCTTTTCCGGCAACCGTCATCAAGAATATCAATAAACAACTGCTCGGTGGCAAGCTCTCCCTCAATGGCTTTTTTCTGCTGAGTTTTATCCAGATTCTTGGTTTCCATATATGAAAAATAAAACCATTTTTGCATGATCTCAGTCAAATAAAGATGGGTCCGAATCGCGGTGCGCAACATTTCGGCGGGTTCAGCATTGCTATCAATCTGTTTCGTCAACACTTTCCGGGTCAACCGACGCCCCTGATTCTGTATTATTTCAAGGAGTTCTTCTTTGCTAGTAAAATAAGAATACAACGCCCCCATGCTCAGCCCGGAAGTCCGGCTCAGATCCCGTAAGCTCATGGCCTGAAACCCTTTTTCATTGCTCAGCTGCAACGCCGTATTACATATATTGGCCAAATTTTTCACTGCCACGGCTTCTTTTTTGATTTTTATAGAAGCCTGGTTTTCCAAAAAAATTTCATGACAAATCTCTTCCATTGAAACCGTGGCCATGTGTCTGAATTCTTCAAAAGTCATTGTTTAGTTTCCATATATCGTTATTTACGATGAGATACTGTAAATTTAATTAAATCATTAAATTTATTACTCGTTCAGGTGGATAGGTTGAAGACTGAAGGCTGAAGTGTATTCATTGTTTCACAAAACTCGAATCAATCCTTTACAACCTTCACATACAACAATCTTTGTTTCATTGAACAGAACAAGACCTAAAAGCCTTCTACCTTCAGCCTAAATAACCTGTTTATAAATAATTTCGCAATATTCTTCGGGCCAGGGATACCTTATGCACCTCATCAGCGCCATCATAAATTCGGGCCGCGCGTTCATGACGGAAAAAAAACGCCAGAATCGTATCATCCGTCATCCCTAGGCCACCATGCACCTGAAGCGCTCGGTCCACAACTTTCTGCATGGTATTGGCAACCACAAACTTTATCATGGATATCTCATTCCTGGCGGCTTTCGTGCCTTCATTGTCAATCCGCCAGGCTGCGTGAAGCGTCATCAGCCGGGCCGCCTGAATTTCCGCCGCAGATTCGGCCACCCAGGCCTGGATAATTTGCCGGGAAGCAAGGGGTTTGCCATCTCTGGTGATCTTCCGGGTATTGGCCCGCCGACACATTAACTCAAAGGACCGCTGGCAAATCCCTAACCACCGCATACAGTGGTGAATCCGTCCCGGACCCAGGCGTTCCTGGGCAATAATAAATCCATGGCCTTCCGGACCCAAAAGATTGGCTTGGGGAACCCGGCAGGATTGATAAAGAATTTCCGCGTGACTGAAATAACCGTCACCCGCATGCCCCATCACCGGAATATTCCGAACCAGATTAAATCCCGGAGCATCCGTGGGAACAATGATCATACTGGCCTGCATGTAATCCGGGGCATCCGGATCTGTTACCGCCATGACAATGGCAAAGTTTGCGCCGTCAGCAGAGGACGTATACCATTTATGTCCGTTGATGATATAATCATCGCCGTCTTTCACCGCAGTTGTTTCAAGCAGCACCGGGTTTGATCCGGGCATATCCACCTCGGTCATGGAAAAACAGCTCC
>CAZQLG010000310.1:0-3931 GCA_964594105.1 uncultured Desulfococcus sp.
TTTGCACGCCTCGAATTTAAACTTTTATACTTTGCCATCTAAATCTGACTTTTTATGAGATTGTCAATTTAATTATTAATTTAACAATGAAGGAGTTTGTGATGAAACGATTTTTTGCTTTGTTTTTTTTACTGTGTTCCATTTTTCTTATTTCCGGCAGTGGCAATGCGAAAACTGCGGATTTTGAAAATTTGTCTCTGAATTCGGAGAGCTATTGGAACGGGTCGGATGGTTCCGGTGAATTCGTCAGCGGAGGGATCTCCTTTAGCAATAGCTATAATCTGGACTATTCTTCCTGGGATGGGTTTGCGTATTCCAATATAAGAGACGCAACCTTTGAGGGATATGCTGCTCAATATAATGCCGTTACTGGAGGTGGTGTCGACGGTAGCGAAATATATGCAGTGGGGTATGTCAGTTCTTTTGCGGAAAATCTTCCAACGGTAACTTTGGAAAGCGAACAAGTTCTTTCTGGAGCTTACTTTACAAATAATAATTATGCTTTTTATTCAATGCGCGATGGGGATGATTTTTCAAAAAAATTTGATGAGGGAGACTGGTTTAAATTGACTATTACCGGGATTGATGCCGAAGGCACAGAAACAGGTACTGTGGAATTTAAACTGGCTGATGGAACCAACATCGTTGATGTCTGGACATGGGTTGATTTAGATGGCCTGGGAGCAGTCAAACAGCTGACATTTTCTTTAAGTTCGACGGATAATGGTAATCTTGGGATAAATACCCCGGCTTATTTTTGTATGGATGATTTAAATCGTACAACTCCGTTATGGGATGTAAATTTTAATAAAAAAATAGATTTGCCGGATATCATTCATGGCTTACAAATAATTAGCGGAATAAGCGATCATTAATTTTTTTATGAAAAAGAAAAGCAATTGTAAAATATTTATTTTCACCTTCTGCCTGTTTTTGTTGTTACATCCGGCCTTTTTGTTTGCCCGGGATGATGAAAACAGTGATGACAAAGACGGAATGCCGGTTCCGTTTGAACTGGATGTCATTGTCGTTACCGCAAATAAAGTTAAAGAGCCGGTTTCCGATATTTCAACGCATGTCACGGTTATATCCAGTGATGATATCAAAGCGTCTACCGCAAAAAATATTATTGAGTTACTGGCTCAGGAAGCCGGCGTCAACGTTCGAAGCACTTTTGGAAATGATAAACAGGCGGTGGTGGATCTCAGAGGGATGGGAGATACGGCTGCAAGCAATGTGATTGTCATGGTTGATGATTTGATGCTGAATGCACCGGATCAATCCGGGCCGTCAATCGCTTCTGTGCCGATTGAACAGATTGAACGTATTGAAATCGTTCGGGGTGCCGGATCTGTTGTGTACGGTAACGGTGCAGTGGGCGGGGTGATAAATATTATTACCAAAAAAACAGGAAAAACGCCTTCGGCACAGCTTTACTCATCATGCGGCAGTTACAATACGTTTGATCACCGGATTTCAATAGATGGCAACCTGAAAGATGTTTACTTAAATCTGAATGCCGGAATTTATGATTCGGACGGGTACCGGGATAATGGTTTTTTTGAAAAAAAAGATATGGGTGTAAAATCAAGCTATGCCTTTAATGATCGTTTTTCTTTTAATGCCTCGGGGACTTATTATGAGGATGAATACGGACTTCCGGGTCCCGTTAGCAAAGAAAATATTAATTCTGCGACCCGGCGGGTGAAAACGCATCCGGATCGTCAAAATGACTCCGGTGACACTTCTGAAGCAAGGGCACGGTTTGAAGTTGAAATGGATTTTGACAAGTGGGGGACACTCTCTTTGAAAAGAGGGTATCTTTTCAGAGATAACCGGTATGTCCTTGGTTTTAACCCCCAAATTTCAAAAAACGATCAAAAAAACAAAATTGATGAAGATTCCCGTCAATTTGATCTTAACTACGTCAAAAACTATCCTTTGGGTGGCCATTCACAAATATTTCAATTGGGGATCGACCATTTTAAAACCGAATATTTCCGGGAAGAAAATCCGGACGGACCCCGGAAAAACAGTGAAACGGAAAGTTTCGGAATCTTTATCAATAACCGATGGTCGATTAGCGATAATCTGATGTTAAACGCCGGGTCCCGCTATAATCATTACCAGGGACATTTCCGAACCGATGAAAAAAAATCCTTTAAAGATGTGAAAATTTGGGTCAACGGCGACACCACAAAGTCTGAATTTGACAATAGCGCTTATTCTATGGGTTTTACATATACCATGTCTTCTAAAACCTCATTTTTCGCAAGCTACGCCACCAGTTTCCGAATTCCCAATGTGGATGAATTCGCGGAAAGTGAAACGGGGCTTCACCCTCAGAAGGGTTTTCATAGTGAAATTGGCAGCCGGCGGCAATTTGGCAATTTTATGACGATAACGATTGCCCTGTTCGATATCCGGATTCAGGATGAAATCTATTACAGTGATATTAACCGGAATTATGATGAAGAAACAATTCGTCAGGGTGTTGAGATGGATTTTACATTATACCCGACCGAAGATATTCGCTTGCGGGGAAATTATTCCTTTACAAAAGCAAAATTTGACAAGACAAACGCAGCCATCCCATTAGTCCCTGAGCATATGGCTTCCATCGGAATGCACTGGCAGATTGTCAGTCAACTGGCGGTATCGTTATCAGGGACATATACCGGGTCACAATTTGATGGCAATGATAGGGATAATGACCAATATGACAAACTCGATGACGCCATCGTTTTTGACGGAAAAGTAACCTATGAATATAAAAATTTGATACTATTTGCCGGTATCAATAACCTGTTTAATCACTTATATTCAACAAGCGCCTATAGTGAGCAGTATTATCCCATGCCGGAACGAACAATTTATGGAGGCATCCGTTGGACATATTTTTAATAAAAAAACGCCTATATGATTTATCGTCTGCCATGAAACAACGATTCCTAAAAATATTTTTTACCGGTGTGTGTTTTTTCTTTTTGGCAACGCCTGCCAGTGCTGTTTCTTATTCACCGGCTGCCGGACAGGAAGGGTCGACCGCGATTTATATGGATGACTCGGTGTTTATCGGTTGGGCCACTGGATATGAAAGTTATGAAATCGGTACAGACCTTGATGATGTTTGGCAAACCCCGGAATATGCCATTGGCCAGGCAGCCGGGACATCCTATGACATTGTTTCCTTAGGGCGTGGGGGGCGTATCACCATGACGTTTGATCCGCCCATTGAAAACGGTGAGGGCTGGGATTTTGCGGTATTTGAAAATTCGTTTAATGACTATACACTGGAACTGGCTTATGTCGAAGTGTCCAGCAACGGGATCGATTTTGTCCGGTTTGATAATATATCCCTAACGCCGGACCCGGTCAGTGGTTATGGCAGCGTTGACACAACATTGATCGACGGACTTGCCGGTAAATTCAAACAGGGGTATGGAACGCCTTTTGATCTGGCAACTGTTTCCGAAAAAACGGAAGTCCTTTCCGGGTTCGTTGATCTCTCTCGAATTACCCATGTAAGAATTATCGACATTATCGGGGATGGCACTTTCATTGATTCGGAATCCAATGTAATTTATGATCCATATCCGACAATCAGCAGTGCCGGGTTTGACCTGGATGCTGTGGGTGTGTCAAACGGGGCGCCTTATCCGGAGGGAAGCATAATAGAAGGCCCGTCATCATTGCCGCCGGAACAGGAAGGAGAAGCCGGGTTTGGCGGGAGTGGCGGATGTTTTATTTTTACAATTTTTTAATATCCAATTTTGACAGTCTCGTAAAAAGTCGGATTTCGATGGCAAAGAAAAAAGCGCCAAATTCGAGGCGCGCAAATCCTGAGTGATGATTCGTACTTAGCGTACTATGAAGAAACGAAGGATGCCGCGCAACAAAGAATTTGGACTTTTTACGAAGCCATCAATTT
>CAZQLG010000311.1:0-3923 GCA_964594105.1 uncultured Desulfococcus sp.
CCTTCAAGGTAGCTGTGAATCAGATAACGGATGATGGCGGCATGTTCATCTGTTATATCTCTGTTGAGCATATTAATGAGTTGTTCATTTTCCATGGTTAGCACTCCTGCCTTTTTAAAGTTTTAATTTGAAACTTAAAATAGGATAAGATCCTTAATTTAGGATAAAAACTATTTTTCCAAAATTTAAAACGCTCAATTTAGGTCATAAATAAAAAAGCCGGAAACTCATGGTGCGGCTTCCGGCTTTTAGGACTTAAACTGTTTTATAGGGAGTTACTAATGTACTGTAGCGTTATCAAAGGTCACCCAGTAGCCTTTATCATAAGTATCTATGTTAAGAGAAAATTCGAATTTGCCGCCATCAGCAGTAATGGTCGCCGGCCCCAAGTTGAGGCTATGACCATTGTATTCAGGGGCTCCGGCGCCGTCATTTATGGTGCCGCTGAAATTATTGAAAGTTGCTTTAATATCTCCATGAACATCATCAAAGCCGAATTTGACGGATTTCAATTCACGGTTGGCCGGGTCATCGATGTCTTTGAAAATGGCAGAAAAATAGAAACCTTCAGCAGAAAAATCCTCTGTAGGATCCAAAAAACCAGCATCATCTGTTGAACCTGCTTCAATTTTTCCTATTTGGACATTTTCCCAGTCCTCATCCCATCCATAGGCAGTAGGCGTTGGATCTTTATAGTCATACTCATCATGATACCCAAGTTTTAAAGAGTCGATTTCAGTATATGTAAATGCTCGTATATTAAACCATGCATTTGTTTCTGAAAGGTCGTCGTAGCCCAGATCTTGAATGGTAAAACTGGAAAACCCGGTGGCATAGATATCCAGCATTTCATCGTCATTCATGACTTTTAATTCACAAAAGCCATTGACTGGTAAAATAATGGTTATCAATACACAAGTAATAAACAAAAATAATATCTTATGAAGATTCATAAACAACTCCGTATATGGATATACGTTCAAGAATATTTTTATAGATTTGATTATTTTCCCTTAATTGTGATGGGAAGTCAATAAAAAATAAATATAATTAAATTAATTATATGTCTCTTTTTTTGATAGCGATGGCGATACATATACTTGCGCCTCCCCAAGTCAGGGAGATGCCGAATAACATCATTAAAATAGCGCCGAGTGTCAAAATAACTTTCCTTATGAATAATAAAGTTAAATTTTACTTATAAGTGGTTTTTCCCATTTAATCAAGGACAGAATCAAACTCAAAACAATTGCGGCAACCCACACGCCCCATCCGAGGCTGGCAAGGGCCGCAAAAGAATAGTCTCCATAAGGTATTTTAATATCGCCGATAAAATTTTGAATAGCGGTGATGCCTAAAACGATAGGCGTCAGTATTTTAATGCAGAAATTCCACCAGGTCCCGACATTGAAATCTGAAATCGGGTGGATATGATCTTTGACGCTGTTGAGGTTAAAGAACCAGCCCAGCAGGATCACTTCAATTAAACCGGCAAAAACAATGTTAAAATTGTTAATAAAATGGTCAACAATGTCTAAGATTAAAAGTCCGCTGCCGGTTGTAAAAATAAGGCTCAATAAGCCGGCGGTTAAACAGTAACCACTGACCACTTTTTTTCTGCTGATATTAAATTTGTCCATGATGCCGGATACGACGGTCTCACTGATGGATATCTCAGATGACATGCCGGCACAGACAATAGAGATAAAAAACAGAATGCCGACAAATGTTTGCATAAACGGCAATTGGTTAATTGCTTCGGGCAATGTGGCAAAAGCCAGAAAAACGCCGGACAGTTTGGCCGGCAACGCCCCGCCTGACTGGTGCATCATAAAACCGATGATGCCGAAGACGGTTATTCCCGAAAGCAGACTGAAGCCGCAATTTAAAAACCCGGTGATAAAGGCATTGTTTACAATGTCCGATTTTTTAGGTAGATAACTGGAATAACAAATCATAATTCCAAATGCGATGCTCAGCGAAAAAAAGATCTGGCCGTAAGCGGCGACCCAAACCCTGGCATCAAAGATTTTTGAGAAATCAGGTTTGAATAACAGCTCCAGTCCTTTTGATGCACCGGGCAGGGTAACGCTTCTAATCATAAGAATAAACAGAATAATAATAAGAATGGGCATAAAAATTTTATTCGATGCTTCAATACCTTTTTTGACACCGCTGTAAAGAACAATAAAGTTGATTGACCATACAATCAGTACGGTGAAAACAATCGGTATCCGGATTCCGCCGAAATCAAACGGTGACCCGGTCAGGCCGAGAAAATTTTCCGTAAAAAAACCAACCGTATTCGTCCCCCATGATTGTGACAGTGAGAACCAGATGTAGTTAAAGGCCCAGCCAATGATAACGACATAGTAAACTGAGATGACAAAACTGATGGATAGCTGCCACCAGCCAAGCCACTCCCATTTTTTATTTAACCGGCTAAATGTTAAGGGGGCGGACCCTCTCATTTTATGTCCGATCCCGAATTCCAGTATCAGGATTGGAATTCCAGCGGTCAGCAGGGCAAAGAAATACGGAATAAGAAATGCCCCGCCGCCGTTGTCGTATGCCATATAAGGAAATCGCCAGATATTACCGAGTCCGATGGCAGATCCTACCGCAGATAATATAAAACCGCTCCGGCTTCCCCATTGTTCGCGCTTCATTCAATGCGTCCCATACATGATTTTGTGTTGACAGAAAATAAATGATTGATAAGTCAAGAGTAAAGTTTTTCTATTTTACGGATATCTATTCATTTTTCAAGGATAAAAGAGAACAGGATAAAAGGGACACGGATATAACCGCCGATCCGGTTATTGAGAATACTTTTTGATTCAGGAAGGCATTCGGGTGTCTTTTTTAATCTCATCGGCAATGGAGATTTTTTTTAATTACGTATCTCTGTGTTTTCTTGGTAGGTTTTAATTTTTGTGAGTTCATTAATAGTTACAATAATATAGAAAAGGAATCCGGCGCGTGAAATGTATTGGTTTATATGTAAAGAAGGATGAGGAAGCGCTTAGAAAAGCGGATGCACTGGAAAAATGGCTTAATTCAAAAAATATTTCAGTGGTCCGGGCGCAAAGTTATTCTCCCGATGATCCGGGGAATCAAAACAATATTGTCAACAAGTCTGCCCCGGAAGGGTTGTCTTGCGTTTTTGTGCTGGGTGGAGACGGGACTTTTTTAAGCGCCTCCCGCTGGGTCGGAAAGCACAGTGTTCCGTTGATCGGGGTCAAGTTCGGGGGAGTCGGGTTTCTGGCAGAAACCGCCGGAGAAAACCTTTTTTCAGCTGCCCAACGGGTTTTGGACAACGACTATGTCATTGAAGAACGATCCCGTCTGTTTGTGAAAGTGATGCGGGAGGAAACGGAAATTGCCGGAGAAACTGTTTTAAATGATGTGGTGATTAATAAAGGGGCTTTGGCCCGGCTGGCCAATATTGAAACCTATATCAACGATCATTACCTGACGACATATCGGAGTGATGGACTGATTGTTGCGTCCCCAACCGGTTCCACAGCATATTCACTAGCGGCCGGTGGGCCGATTATGCATCCGGAAGTGCAGGGGATTATTATTAACCCGATCTGCCCGTTTACATTAACCAACCGATGCATGATCTTGCCCAATACAGCTCTCATAAAAATCAGGCTGGTTGAAAAAACCACGGATATTTTTATCACATTTGACGGTCAAAAAGTTATTGAAATTAGTGATAAGGACACAATCTTCATTTCAAAAAGTCCGCATCCGGTTAAAATTATCAGTTTTCCGGATCAGAATTATTTTGATATTTTGAAGACGAAACTACGCTGGAGCGGCGGCCGCATCTAACTCACAATTCGGGATCGCCACATCTACTGCGTTGCAGTCCATTCGCGGTGGCACACCACAGCGTCATGGCCTGCGCCTTG